>JANPNU010000462.1:0-12351 GCA_031427615.1 Burkholderiales bacterium | reverse complement strand
TTTCACGGTGCTGTATTGCATCAGGTCGGGGGCGTTTTTGAGTGACTTTGGATGTTCTATAATCGGTTGAATTGTCCTCCGATGATTGAGGCCGACCAGCACGGCAGACAGATCACGAATTTCCGCTGAGCCGTAGGCTTCGCCGGCCTTGGCCAGCATTACCACATCGATATGTTCCGACAGGTCACGGATCAGATCCAAATCTTTTTCGTACTCATCGGTTAGAAATGGGTTGATACGAATCGCGATTTGGACGGTTTTGCGGCGCGGCATGGCGGGTAATTCCTGGCGCAGCAATTGGCGCGACAGGTCTTTTTGCCGGCAGCCATCCTCCAGGTCAAACAGCAGTGTGTGTGCGGTGGTGCCGAGTGCGTGCTTTTGAAAACGTTGTGCCGCCTGTTCCAAGTCTTCGTAAATACCCAGTGACGGGGCGTACTTGACCGGCGGATAGTAGATCTGAATGCCGGGCCAATAATCGCCCAACATGGTCGCCGTATCCGGCGAAATGCGTGTTACTTTGAGTTGGCTCATGATTTTGACTGTGGGTAATCGTGGAAGAAGTGGTGGTTGGAATGGTGAAGTAATGGTGCGGTTGGTAAATGGACGCAAAGGGTGCGCGCCAGAATCAGCGGCAACCCCAAATTGTCTTCAATCATGTAAGCCAACTTTGACGAGCAAGCTAGCCCAACAATACCGGTTTTGCTGCGCCGCGTCAATATGTCTTATATAAGACATAAGATATAATAATATTTAATCTGCGCCCAAGCCGCAACGCATGCCGATTCCATGGCTGGACCAACACCGATTAACATTTTTTCGATTTTTGTATATAGCGTACCCGCCGAATTACATGCATATGGGAGATTGGCCGGGGTCGGGTTGTGCTATAAAGAACTTGAGTTTTAAGATAAATAATCCAGTTTGCGGAGTGAGTCATGTCAAATATTGAATCCACCATGCAGGAAAACCGACTGTTTCAGCCGCCGCAGGCGCTGATGAAGGCGGCCGCCATATCTGGTCGTGCGGCGTACGATGCGATGTGCGCCCAATCAATCAATAATGAGGGCAAGTTTTGGGCCGACCTGGCCAAACAACATCTCGCATGGCACAAGCCGTTTACTCAAGTCCTCGATGAATCCAATGCGCCGTTTTACAAGTGGTTTCATGACGGCGAATTAAACGCGTCTTTCAACTGCCTCGACCGCCAAGTCGCAGCCGGTCTTGGGGATAAAGTCGCAATCACGTTTGAAGCCGATGACGGTGCGGTGAACACCATTACGTATCATGCCTTGCTTCAGCGGGTGTGTCGTTTTGCCAATGTGTTGAAGGCAAAGGGCATCCGCTCCGGTGACCGCGTCATTATTTACATTCCGATGTCGATCGAAGGCGTGATTGCCATGCAGGCATGTGCCCGTATCGGTGCAACCCACTCGGTGGTGTTTGGCGGGTTTTCCGCCAAGAGCTTGCAGGAACGGATTATTGACGCCGGTGCCATTGCGGTGATTACCGCGGACGAACAAGTGCGAGGTGGCAAGGCGCTGCCGATCAAGGCCATTGTTGATGAGGCGATGAATCTCGGCGGCTGCGAGCATATGAAAACGTGCATTGTTTATCGGCGTACCGGCAACCCGGTCAGCATGATGGCCGGACGGGACGAATGGTGGCATGAGTTGGAGCCGTCACAATCGGACCAATGTGAGCCAACCTGGGTCAATGCTGAACACCCGTTGTTTATCCTTTATACATCGGGCTCAACGGGTAAACCAAAGGGCATCCAGCACGCAACCGGCGGTTATTTACTTTGGGCGTCGTTAACCATGCAGTGGACCTTTGACGTCAAGCCATCGGATCTCTTTTGGTGCACTGCGGATATTGGCTGGGTGACCGGCCACTCATACGTCGCCTATGGCCCGCTCGCCGCCGGCGCATCACAGCTGATTTTTGAAGGTGTGCCAACCTATCCCAATGCTGGCCGATTTTGGCACTTGATTCAAAAACACAAAGTGACGATTTTTTATACCGCACCCACCGCCATCCGCTCCCTCATCAAGGCGGGTGAAGTCGACCCAAAGACCCATCCACGTAACTATGATCTGAAATCGCTGCGAATCCTCGGCTCGGTAGGCGAGCCGATTAATCCCGAGGCGTGGATGTGGTATTACGAAAATATTGGTGGCAGCCGCTGCCCGATTGTTGACACGTTTTGGCAAACCGAAACGGGTGGACATATGATCACGCCGCTACCTGGTGTCACCCCCCTCAAACCCGGTTCATGCACCTTGCCGCTGCCGGGAATTCAGGCCGCGGTTGTTGATGAGGTCGGTAATGATTTGCCCAACGGGCAGGGCGGGATTCTGGTGGTGAAACGTCCGTGGCCATCGATGGCGCGGACGATTTGGAATGACCCGGAACGATTTAAAACCACTTATTTTCCTGCCGAGCTTGGTGGCAGACTTTATTTGGCCGGTGATGGTGCGGTACGTGATGTTGAGCATGGGTATTTCACCATCATGGGGCGCATTGACGATGTGCTCAACGTGTCCGGCCATCGTTTGGGCACCATGGAAATTGAATCTGCATTGGTTGCCAATTCCAAACTGGTTGCCGAAGCGGCGGTGGTGGGGCGCCCCGACGCAATGACCGGTGAAGCGATTTGCGCGTTTGTTGTCCTCAAAGGCAAACGACCCGAGGGGGACGAGGCGCTTCGGATCGCCAAAGAGTTGCGGGATTGGGTTGGCAAGGAAATCGGCCCGATCGCCAAACCCAAAGACATTCGATTTGGTGACAATTTGCCAAAAACGCGCAGCGGAAAAATCATGCGACGTTTGTTGCGCTCAGTCGCCAAAGGCGAAGACATTACCCAGGACATTTCCACTCTTGAAAATCCGGCGATTCTTGAGCAGCTTAAACAATCACTTTGAAAGTAAAACTCTATATTGGGCGGGTGTGGCCAGGCATTTATGTCCGAAAGTGTCCGCGTTCATTAGTGCTTGAATTTCGGGAAATGCTAAAAACCTGCCCTGTACCGGTGGCCCGCGGGATACACTGCGATAAAGGCCGTAGCCAATTTTTGGATGCCATTGAACCCGCAACAGAAATTGGACCCCTGCCTACGCAGGGGCGGGAGTTTTTGGGGTTTTCAGAAGTTCCCTTTCAGTAAATTGCCGCCCCATGTCGATATCGCCATCCCCAACTATTATTGACCAGACAGTCGGCGAGCTTAGTGCCCACCCGCCGTTTGATCAAATGGATGCGACGCTGCTGCGGACAGTGGCGGCACGGCTGGCGGTGCGGTATTTTGCCAAGGGCACGACCATCATGTCGCCTGCCGATGGTGTTGTAAACCGGCTGGTGATTATTCAACGCGGCACGGTCAGTGGCACCAATCAAATGGCGACCACAAATGTCGGTGATGGCCTTTTGACCCTGACCGAGGGCGAGATGTTTCCGATCGGCGCGGTCATGTCGCGTCGGGCAACGGTGTTGACGTTTACTGCCATGACCGATGTGTTTTGTTATGAAATGCCGCTGCCGGTATTTGAGGACGCGATCGATCGGTCGAGGCCATTCCGCCATTTTGCAACCAGACGGCTCGCTCATTTGCTGGAACAATCGCGGCGAAATACCCAATCACAATTCAGCAACAAGCTGTCGGAGGCACAAACACTGGCAAGTTCACTGAAAACCATTTTGCGACGTGATCCGGTTACGGTTTTGGCACAGACATCCATTCGAGATGTGCTTGAATTGATGAAACGCGAACGCATCGGCTCGGTGGTGGTGTTGGACGATCAAATTGGTGAAAACGCAGCGCGGCCGGTCGGTATTTTTACAGAGCGTGATGTGTTTGATCGGGTGGCGTTGCCACAGGTCGATCAAACACAATCCGTTTCCACGGTGATGACGACGAATCCGTTTTCGCTGCCATCCCATGCGCCGTTATTTGATGCGGCTAAGGCAATGGTGGAATATCGCTTTCGGCACGTGTTGGTGACGGAACAGGGGCGATTGATCGGTGTGATATCCGAACGCGACTTGTTTGCGCAACAACGACTTTCATTGGGTGAAATCGCCAAATCAATTGACCGGTCTGAAACGGTTGCTGCCCTAGCAGGGGCATCGGCCGATGTTCGACAAATGGCCGCCGCGCTGGTGGGGCAGGGGGTGGCCGCCGAACAATTGACCCAATTTGTAACCACCATGAATGATGCCATCGTCGGCCGAGCGCTGGCACTTGCACGGGCCGAGTGTGCACCGCCCGATGTGCCGTGGTGTTGGATGGGGCTGGGTTCGGAAGGTCGTATGGAACAAACACTGGCGACCGATCAGGACAATGCGATCATATTTTCGCTGAGTGTTGACGTCCGTGATGAGGCCCGTGACCCGATTGATTTAGAGCGCGTCCGCTCCGGACTATTGGCGTTTGCCACGGTCGTGAATCAGATTTTGAACGACGTTGGATTTCCGCTTTGTCGTGGCGACATCATGGCAAAAAATCCACAATGGTGTCTGAGTGAGGCCGAGTGGCGGAGCCGTTTTGGCGAGTGGATGCGTGCGATCAGTTCCAAGGCCTTGCTGAATGCGGCGATTTTTTTTGATTTTCGCGCACTGCACGGTGAAGCGGGGCTGGTGGACAATCTCAAATCATGGCTGGTGGAAACGGTTGTCAAGCAGCCGCTTTTTTTACGGCAGATGGCGGTGAACGCTTTACAGGTCAGGCCGCCCATTGGATTCCTGGGGTTTTTTGGTGACTTTGCCGAATCGGATGCAGATCATCCCGACACCATGGACCTCAAGGTTTATGCCGCACGCCCATTTATTGATGCTGCCAGAATTCTGGCGTTGGCCCATCATGTTGGCGCAACCAATACGGCAGAACGATTGCGTTTGGTCGGCCCCAAAGTTGGTATGACCGGGGATGAATGTAACGCCTACGTTGATGCGTTTCATTTTATTCAGTTGTTGCGACTGCGTATTCAGCAGCTACCACTGCCGGACGGTTTGGCAGATAAAGCAGTTGCTGCCGATGTCAACCCCAATCGGATTCTTTTGGATAGTCTGAATGACTTAGATAGGCGTATTTTGAAAGAGACGTTGCGTCAGGCGCGTAAATTACAATCCCGGCTGGAATTGGATTTTCAAATATGAGATTGATCGGACGCACGTTGCCAATGCGTCTGAAGGAACTTCTGTTTGGACGATCAAACAATGCTCTTTTTCTAAACGAAAACCAGCGGACGCGCCTACAGACTATCGCCAATTTTGCGCCGCCTGATATGACGCACCCGGTGGATAAAATACGCTGGGTGGTGGCTGATGTTGAGACTTCGGGATTGGACGTGACGTCAGATTATCTAATTGCCATTGGTGCCGTCGCGGTAATTGATGGGCGTGTGGATATTGCAGACAGTTTTGAGGTCGTGCTGCGCCAGTCGGATAGTTCGAGTGATGCCAACATTCTGATCCATCGCATTGGCGGAGAAGCGCAGCGCGGTGGTGTCGATCCGCAGGAAGCACTGCTTCGTTTTCTTGAGTTTATCAATGGTTGTCCGCTGGTCGGTTACCACGCATCGTTTGATGAAGTTATGCTCAAGCAGGCGTATAAACATCATCTTGGCTATGTGGCGCATCACCAGTGGCTTGATTTGGCGATGCTCGCACCGGCAATGATTCCACCACAGAATGACGAAGCCAGTTCACCCGCCCGCCAATCCCACACGCGGTCAGGCCGCTCGCTGGATTGGTGGCTCAATCGATATGGCATCAAAATCAACAAGCGCCATCACGCGGCGGCCGATGCCATGGTCACGGCAAAATTATGGGTGGTGTTGTTGGCGGCGGCGCCTGGCTTGGGAATGGTTGATGCGCAGCAATTTATCGCGCTGGCCAAAGGCTATGCGTGGCTGAAGCGCAGTCAACGTGGTTTGCCATGAGTGTGTCTGTTACCGGCTGGTGTGCGTGACGTTAAACAACGCTAATAAAGATTGAGTCATAAAGATTGAGTCCATTAGCGTCCAGGCTCGTATCTAAGATTGACACAAATCAACAAACATGTGATGAATTGATTTTGGTGCAACGCAGCAAAAAAAAGACCATTAATTAACGGAATTTTCTTTGACCGTTTTCTATTTTTACCCCTATACTCGCCGCTGAACGTGAGGTTGTTCACACTTGGCTCGAACCGGTTGCATTCGTGGCTGATCGAGTTTTCCACAGACCTGCAAGCAACATCCAAAAAATTATTAGGAGGAATCCATGCAGTTGACTGAAACTCATCTGGACTATTGGCGAAAGAACCTGCGCATGACCGCGCTGTTACTTTCAATTTGGTTTGTTGCGACATTCGTGGTGATTTATTTTGCCCGCGAGTTGGCGACGATTAATTTTTTTGGCTGGCCACTCTCGTTTTATATGGCGGCACAAGGCTCACTCATTATTTATGTGTTGATCATCGGCTTTTATGCGATGTACATGAATAAGCTCGATATTGAGCATGGCGTGGATGAAGGAGAAATAGAATGAGTGCCCATGTCTCCTTTAAGCAGCAATTAAAGCGTTATTACAGTTTTTATACGATAGGCTTTATTACGTTTGTCGTTTTGCTCGGAATAGCCGAACAAATGGGTATGTCACGTGTGTACATGGGCTATACCTTCCTGGCCGCAACCATTCTGCTTTATGCGGCTATTGGCATCATGAGCCGGACGCTCGATGTCGCCGAATACTATGTAGCCGGTCGCAAGGTCCCCGCACTGTTTAATGGCATGGCAACCGGCGCGGACTGGATGTCGGCGGCATCGTTTATCGGCATGGCGGGTGGCTTGTATCTGCAAGGCTTTGATGGGCTGGCCTTTATCATGGGCTGGACCGGCGGTTATTGCCTGGTTGCGTTGTTGTTGGCACCCTACCTGCGTAAATTTGGTCAATTCACCATTCCGGACTTTCTGGGTGCGCGTTACGGTGGCAACGTCGTGCGTTCGATCGGCATTTTGGCCGCCATTATTGTTTCGTTTGTTTATGTTGTGGCGCAAATTTATGGTGTCGGCCTGATTACCAGCCGCTTCACCGGGCTTGAGTTTGAAATCGGTGTGTTTGTTGGTCTGGGCGGAATTTTGGTTTGTTCGTTCCTGGGCGGCATGAAAGCCGTCACATGGACCCAGGTCGCGCAATATATTATTTTAATAATTGCATACCTGATCCCGGTCGTTTGGCTGTCCGTTAAAGAAACCGGCATTCCAGTGCCGCAGCTGGTGTACGGCAGCGTCCTTGAAAAAGTCACGGTGCTGGAGAAAAAACTCACGGCTGACCCCAAAGAGCTTGAGGTTCGCAAAATATTTGGTGATCGTGCCAAGGCAGCCGGTGAAAAACTCAAGACCGGTGCGGAGACTTCTTACAACGCGGACAAAGCAGCGTTGGTTGCCAAATTGGACGAGTTAAAGGCCGCACCGACACCGGATGGCGCTGCAATTCAGGCGGCCGAAAAGGTGGTTGGAGCGTTCGCCAAAGACGTCAAGACCTACGAGGATCAGTTGAAGGCGCAGCAACGGGCGGCGAGTCGTGCGGCACCCCCACTTCCGCATGGCACACCGTTTGTGGGAACCGGCAAGACAGACGAAGAAAAACAAAAATCCTCAGACAACAAGCGTAACAATTTTCTTGCCTTGGTGTTCAGCTTGATGGTGGGTACCGCTGCGTTGCCGCATATTTTGATGCGGTACTACACCACACCATCGGTGCACGAAGCACGTGTGTCGGTGTTTTGGTCGCTGTTCTTTATTTTCCTGCTGTATTTTACTGCACCGGCGTTGGCAGTGTTGGTGAAATTCGACATTTATACCAACATTGTTGGTCTGGCCTATGCGGATTTACCGGCATGGGCGCATTCATGGCAGGCGGTCGATAAGGCACTATTGAACATTGTTGATATCAACAAGGATGGCATTGTGCAGTTGGCGGAAATTGCCATTGGCCAGGACATCATTGTGTTAGTCACCCCCGAGATTGCCGGATTACCTTACGTGATTTCCGGTCTGGTGGCGGCAGGTGGTTTGGCAGCGGCGTTGTCCACCGCCGATGGGTTGTTACTGACCATTGCCAATGCGCTGTCACACGATCTTTATTACAAGATGATCAACCCGAATGCCACAACCGCACGTCGTATTACGATTTCCAAGGTTCTGCTGCTGTTCGTTGCGGGTGTTGCGGCGTGGGTGACCTCGTACAAGCCAGCCGACATTTTGTTTCTGGTGGGCGCGGCGTTCTCGCTGGCGGCATCGGCATTCTTCCCGGCACTGGTGCTTGGTATATTCTGGAAACGGGCGAATAAACCGGCTGCGATTCTCGGTATGCTGGTCGGTCTGGGTGTGACGATGTATTACATGATGCGGACCTACCCATTCTTCACGAACCTGGGCGTGCCAAAAATGAATCTGTGGTTTGAAATTCTGCCAATTGGTTGTGGAGTGTTCGGTGTGGCAGCGGGTATGGCGACGATGGTTGTTGTCAGCTTGGTTACCAAAGCGCCCGATCAGGATGTGCAGGATCTGGTTGAACATGTTCGTTATCCGGTGATCAAGGGTGACAAAATGGATACCTCCAGCGCGTATTCGTAACAGGCTTTAAATTCGATTGAAGTAACAAGCCCGCGCGATCGGAAGGTGGCGCGGGCTTTTTTTTAGGGGGTTGTGATTCATGGATGTGGTTTTTATCCTCAAAATTTTTAAATCATTGGTCGAGGTTGCGGGATTGGCGATGATCGGCCAGGGCGTTGTGGCTATTTTTTCCGGAAACAAACGAGATCAAAATTTTATTTATGTCATTCTCAAAATTGTCACCAGCCCCGTCACCAAGTTTGCGCGACTGATATCGCCGCGTTTTGTGCCAGACCGTCATATTCCGTTTGTCGCTTTTGGTTTGGTCCTTTGGGCGTGGATCGCCGTCATCATTGGTATTGCTTATATCCAATCGGGCAGCGGCGGATAGTGGACCAAGGCGCAATTGCCGGGTGACAGTGCGATAATTCCGGCATGACGATTCTGTTTCGCTATATCGCAAAAGAAATTGCCGTTGCCACGGCATTTTTGCTGTTTGCATTGCTTGCCCTGTTCGCCTTGTTCGATTTGATCAAGGAGCTGGGTGAGGTAGGCAAAGCAAATTATGGCCTGGCTTCGGTTTTGTACTATGTGACGCTTTCCCAGCCTGCACATGTGGTAGTCATTTTCCCCGTGGCCGCGTTGTTGGGAACACTCTATGCGGTGTCCCGATTGTCGTCGCAGTCCGAGTTGACGGTGATGCGAGCCTCTGGATTGTCACTATTTAAGCTGGCGGCGTTGGCGTCGGCAGTCGGTGTGGTGTTCTCGATTATTATTTTTGTTTTTGGTGAGTTTGTCGCGCCAGCGGCCGAAGACGCGGCGAAAAAGACCCGTTTGGCCGCAACAACCAATGTGATCGCGAGTAAATTCAGGTCTGGATTTTGGGTGAAGGACGAACGATCATTTGTGAATATCCAGAATGTGACCTTGGAAAATGAGCTTGTAAACTTGAGAATTTTTGAATTTGATGACGCATTTAGACTCAAATCAATCCGACTTGCAGAGCGTGGTAAATATATTGAGAAGAATAGCTGGTCACTACGAAATGTTGAGGTGACAACATTTGAAGGTGGCAAAGGCAGCGGAAAAGTCCGCATCATCAAATTGCCTTCGGTCGCTTGGACCTCAGCCATGACGCCGGAATTGTTATCAGTTTTGCGTGTTAAACCGCAAGAAATGTCGATTGGAAATTTGAGCGCGTTTATTGATCATTTGCGAGAAAATAAACAAAACAGCACCCGTTATGAAGTCGCGCTTTGGGGGAAAATTTTCCAGCCGGTCGCGGTCATCGTGATGATGATGTTAGCGATTCCGTTTGCGATTCAATCAACCCGCGCCGGTGGCGTTGGTGCAAAGTTGGTGCTGGGCACGATGATTGGCATTGGCGCGTATTTCCTGGATCAAATGATCGGCCACCTGACGGTCTTGAACGAGTGGCCCGCCTTTATCGGTGCGTCATTGCCATTGATGGGATTTTTTGCCGTTGCCATTTTGTTGTTGGTAAAAAAAGAATACCCTCATCACTGGCAAAGATAAGCACCATTATTTTTGGGGAGCCGGTGGCGCGTCTAAAAGCTGCGTGCCCGCAAGACGATCATGCAGAAATTGATGATTTCCGTCAAAGCGGGCGTATAACAAGGTTGTGATCAGTGGTAAAAAAAACCACATTGAAATGACCGGACTCATTCGCCCCGGGAAAAATAGCAACAACACGCCAATTGCGGCTGGCCCAAAAAAAACCGCCGCAAAAACGAATCGCAGCAGTGCTCTGGGCCAGGATGGAATCTCGTTGAATTGGTTAACCACCCGAAAACGCCATGTCTTCATCGCCAAAGTCTGACCGTTTTTCTGCCATTGCCAGACAAAGTACGTGGCAGTGACGGCAAGTAAATAAACTTGAAAAAATATCTGGCCCAATCCGTCAAGTGTCTTGCCGGCGTGGCCGGCAAACGGAAAGCTGACGATCAACAAAAGTGCAATCAGCAACAGACCTTCATAAGAAATCGCCGCAATACGCCGTCCAATGCCGGGAACGGGTTGCTGCCCGGCTAATTGATTGAATTTTTCGGCTTCACCGGCGGGCGTTGGCGGCTCGTTTGTCACGCGCTATTTTGCCGATGGGGGCGATGGTCCCGAAGACGGGACGGGTGGCACACTTGCGTCCGGCGTCTGTTTTGCAGATTTCTCCGCCCTCTTTTCATGCAGCCAGCGCGCTTTCAGTTCATTTTGACGTTCAGGCGGCAGGCTGCTCAGCGACTGGTATTTATCACGTGCGGCTGTTCGCTGCGCCGGAGTGAGTGCCGACCAGCTTCGTAGCCGATCTTTAAAACGGTCCTGCTCAACGGGGGACAATTTCGGATATTCCTTAGCCGCGCCAAGCAATTTACGTTGTTGATGGCCAGGCATTTTCGACCACTCTGATTCCAGCGGTGCCAGCACCCCTTGCTCTGTGGCGGGTACTTTTTTCCAGGCAATAGACGGGGATGATCGTTTGGTAGGCGGTGACTTGGTTTCTGCCTGCGGCGTATCTGCTGCCGCCCAAACCTCGTTGATTAACAAAGCTGGCGCCCCAAAAATTAAAAGGCTCGCGACCATCGCGAACCTTGGTAATTGGGTTTTAATCATCATAGTTGGGCAGTCGTTTTACGAAGGGGTGCGTGAGTCGTCAGATCTAGTGGCCGTCGGCGCTACAAAGCAGTGCTATTGTGGGTCTTCTTTTTCCTTCACCCAGGTTGCGAAATCTTTATCCAAATAGGCATCGATTGGCAGCTCACTGGTTAATAGTTTGGCGTCCAGCATGCCCGATTCGTCATAAAGATCGTCAGTGGATTGCGGCTGAAATATCAGTGCGGCTGTGACAACAAGCAAAGCCAAAAGTGGTATCCAAAACAAGGGCTTACGGACTAAAAAACTGGGCTCCAAGAGGCGACCTGATACGGTCGCCAGCCCCAAAATCCGCACCGGCTCCCTGTGAAGGTTCATCGCTTTTTGGCGGGCATCACAAAGACGCGCCAATTTTGCGTCGTCAATATCGGTCAACCCGCCATCAAGGTGGCGGGCGACTTTTATGGAAAAATCCTTTTCGTTCATGAAGTTAGCTTGGTTTAGGTGTTGCGAGATTAGGTCGGCCTCGATCAAACATCCAGCGTTATTCCCTGGCTTCTGAGTAAGGTGGATAGTGCTTTGACGGCCCTGGAGCAATGTGTTTTAACGCTTCCCTCCGAGCAGCCCATTACTTCGGCAGTTTCTGCCACGTCGAATTCCTCCAGTAACGCAGCATAAAAGCTTCGCGTTGACGCATTGGCAGCTTTTCTACCGCACCTTCGATGATTTTAAGCACCTGGGCTTGTTCGAGTTGGTCGGCCGGCGATACCGGAACGTTGGCGTGTTGTTCGACCGCCAAACTTTCCAGAATGTCGAACTCGTCGTCGTCGTTTTTGGAGCCGAACGACGAAAAAAGTGTTGTCCAGGTTGAGCGAACCTTGCTGCGGCGGAACCAGTCACGAATATTGTTTTGCAGGATGCGTTGAAACAGCATCGGCAACTCTTCAGGCGGCCGACCCGAGTATTTTTCGGCGAGTTTCATCATGGAGTCCTGCACGATATCCAGTGCGGAATCGTCACCTTTAACAGCAAAAACGGCTTGCTTAAAGGCGCGGCGCTCGACTGAGGCCAGAAAATCGGACAATTGTTGCCGTGATGCCAGGATGAACCTCTTATAGATTATTTTGTAATACGTAAACGGAGGCCGTCCTGATCA
>JANPNU010000461.1:0-1972 GCA_031427615.1 Burkholderiales bacterium | reverse complement strand
GATGTGTTTGACGAGCCGTTTGGCGACCAGGCGGCATTGCCCTCCATGTTGCTTTCCAATTTGACACGTCAACATGTCACGGTCGCGTTAACGGGCGAAGGTGCCGATGAGTTGTTTTCTGGTTACGGCAATTATCAGAAGCGGGTCGCCGAAGAAAAAATTTCGTCCATTCTGGGCGGCACGGCTTCGCCGCTGCCGGCAATATTGCGCGCCCTGCCCGCAGCCGCGCGCAAAGACCGGCTCATCAAAGCAATCATGCAGCCCAAGAACAAACGCTACGCAACCATTCCGAATGTGTTTGATATTGCCGTGCAGCCGGCGATTTTTTCGGCACAACTGGTTCATCATCAAAAAACCCATATTGCCGACTATGCGGCACGGTTTTTTGATGAATGTGATGCGACTGATTATCTGGAAAAAATCATGTATGTTGATGAAAAACTTTGGTTGGCCGATGACCTGCTGACCAAGGTTGATCGTGCCACCATGGCGTATTCATTGGAAGCACGGGTGCCGTATCTCGACCATAAGTTTGTCGAATTTGTCGCCACACTCGATCCGCGTCTGAAGCAACACGGCAAAACAACCAAGTACATTTTGAAAAAACTCGCCGAAAAATATTTACCGGCCGACATTGTTTATCGCAACAAACAGGGGTTTGTCATGCCGTTATCCCTATGGCTTGCGGGTGACCTAAAACCACACGTGGATGCGGCGCTGGGGGCCAATGGTTTGATGCGACGCGGCTTGTTTCGCGATGGCGCACTGGCACAGCTCCAGTCTGAACATCAATACAAACGCAGCAATCACGCCGGACGCATCTGGGCATTAACGGTGCTGGAACAATGGTTCCAGCGTTACGAGCCTGAGTTTTTGTTATGACCAAACCCATTTCAATTCTTCATACCGAATCGTCGATAGGCTGGGGCGGACAAGAGATTCGTATCTTGACCGAGGCGCGTGGCATGCTTGATCGCGGCCATCGAGTCATGTTGCTCACGCCGGAAAATGCCGAGATGTTGCCGGTCGCAAAAAAAATGGGCGTCCCCGCCACCGCAATCAATATTGGCAAAAAACGCATTGGCCCGCTGCTAGCCATGCGTGGCTGGCTGGCCAACCAGTTGCATGAGATTGACGTCATCAACACGCATAGCTCGACCGATTCCTGGCTGGCGGCGGTGGCGGCAGCCACACTGGCCAATGCACCGCCGATCGTGCGTACCCGTCACGTTTCCACGGCGATCAACAATCACTGGTCAACCCGCTGGTTGTACACACGCGCCACTGGCTACATTGTCACCACCGGTGAGGCGTTACGCCAACAATTAAATCGTGACAATGGTTATGCGCTCAATCGCATGACGTCGGTCCGAACCGGCATCGATTTACAACGTTTCCGACCGCTCGACAAACAGCAAATGCGTGTCGACCTAGGTGTGGCCGATCACCTCACCATCGGTATTCTGGCGACGCTGCGCGATTGGAAAGGCCATCACTATTTGCTCGACGCCATCAAACTATTGGCGGTCGAATTTCCACAATGGAAATTGATTGTTATTGGTGACGGTCCACAGCGCGCGCGACTCGAAGCGCGTGTGCAAAATGAATCGCTTGCCAACACCGTTCGATTTGTCGGCAATGTCGATAACGTGCCGGAGTGGTTGTCCGCGCTGGATTTATTCACCCTGCCCTCATACGGTGATGAAGGCGTTCCGCAAGGCATTATGCAAGCCATGGCTTGTGGCCTGCCGGTTGTGTCAACGTCGGTCGGTGCGATCAACGAGGCGGTTCAGGACGGTAACACCGGTTTGATAGTGGCCACGCGTGATGCGGCCGCGTTGGCCGACGGCTTGGGCAAACTGATGCGCGACAGCACCCTGCGGCGACGGATGGGTGCGGCGAGTCTTGAATATGCCCAACAACATTTTGGACTGGATGTCATGCTCGACAAGATGTTGGCAGTGTTTCAACA
>JANPNU010000460.1:0-2289 GCA_031427615.1 Burkholderiales bacterium | reverse complement strand
GCGTCATGCAACGGCTGTCCAAACGCATCATAAGCGGCGCCACCAACCAATGCCGACTCGGTCTCGACCTTTAAGCCGTCACTTTTCAAGGCTGCCAGCACCTTGATCGCCTCCGCCATGATTTCCGGACCAATGCCGTCGCCGGCGAGAATTGCAATTTTCATAAAATTTTTTGTCGAAAAATAATTGTTGCCAACGTACCATCACGCATGTGTCGGCGGATAACACAACCCGTACTAACAGGTCAGCAAAGATTACGCTTGAAACGCCGTTTGTTGCTTGACCGCGATCCGATCTCTAACTGAATATCCACGGCTCCCGATTCGCCCGTGCTGCCTCATAGGCCCGCACCTTTTCGGCGTGGCGCATGGTCAGGCCAATTTCATCCCAGCCATTGAGCAGACTTTGTTTACGGAAATCCTCAACTTCGAATTGATACGATTCGCTACCAGGGACTTCCACCACCTGACGTGACAAGTCGATCTGCAACTTTAATCCCGGCGTGGCCAACACAACATTAAACAAATGATCCACCTCAGCCTCACTCAAAACAATTGGCAGCAAACCGTTCTTGTAACAATTGTTGAAAAAAATATCGGCAAAGGACGGCGCGATAATGGCTCGGAAACCAAATTGCTGCAGCGCCCATGGCGCGTGTTCTCGCGAGGAGCCACAACCAAAATTTTTACGGGCCAACAATACCGACGCCCCTTGATACCTTGCCTCATTAAGGACAAATTTTGGATTTGGCGCGCGTTTGGCGTTGTCCATGCCCGGCTCACCATGATCGAGGTAACGCCATTCGTCAAACAGGTTTGGGCCAAAACCAGAGCGGGTGATGGATTTTAAAAACTGCTTGGGAATGATCGCGTCGGTATCAACGTTGGCGCGATCCAGCGGCGCAACCAATCCCAAATGTTGACGAAATGGCTCCACTATTTTTTTGCCGCCTTCTCAATACTTTCACCGCCCTTTTTAAGATCCTTACCCACACCTTCCATCGTGTTACATCCTGCAACTGCAAATACAAATACAAACATCCCAGCTGAAATCAGCACCAATAATTTTTTCATTTCCGTCTCCTAAAGTATTTCACGAACATCAGCAAACCGACCGGCAATCGCGGCGGCCGCAGCCATCTCCGGACTGACCAGATGCGTACGACCACCTGCGCCCTGCCTGCCTTCAAAATTTCGGTTTGAGGTTGATGCGCATCGCTCACCCGGCGACAACCGATCATCATTCATACCCAGACACATCGAGCAGCCCGGCTCGCGCCACTCAAAACCAGCAGCGACAAAAATCTGATCAAGCCCTTCCGCTTCTGCCTGGCGTTTTACCAGCCCGGATCCCGGCACCACCATCGCCAAGGTTACGTTATCGGCAATATGCCGACCACGAACCACCCCAGCAGCGACGCGTAAATCTTCGATGCGTGAATTAGTACAGCTACCGATAAACACCTTGTCAATTTTGATTTGGTTAATCGGCGTACCCGGGTTCAACCCCATGTATTGAAGGGCGCGCTCCATCGCTTCACGTTTGACCGGATCGGTTTCATTTTTTGGGTCCGGCACCACGCCGTCGATGGTTGTCACCATTTCCGGTGACGTTCCCCACGTGACCTGTGGCAGGATACGGGCCGCGTCCAACACAACCACGTGGTCAAAATTGGCGCCATCATCACTGCGCAATGTTCGCCAGTAGGCGGCGGCACGATCGAAGTCACTGCTTTTTGGGGAAAAGGGTCGCCCCTTTAAATAACTGATTGTTTTTTCGTCGACCGCAATCATGCCGGAGCGTGCACCCGCCTCGATGGCCATATTGCAAACTGTCATGCGGCCTTCCATCGATAAAGCACGAATCGCACTGCCGGCAAATTCAATGGCGTAGCCGGTACCACCGGCTGTGCCAATTTTGCCAATCACCGCCAACACCAAGTCTTTGGCGGTCACACCCCGACCGGCTTGGCCGTCAATTTTTACCAGCATCGATTTCAATTTTTTGGCGTTTAAACACTGGGTCGCCATGACATGCTCGACCTCCGACGTGCCAATGCCAAAACCCAGCACCCCCAGCGCGCCGTAGGTGGGGGTGTGGCTGTCCCCGCAGATCACCACCATGCCAGGGCGGATCATGCCGTGCTCGGGCGCAATGATGTGCTCGATGCCCTGCAGCGCAGACGCGGGGTCCTGGATCACCCGGTGCCGGACTGCGTGCGTCGGGATGATGTGGCTGACCGTGGCCACGTTCTGCCGCTGCATGGCCACGCCGCGCCCCTGTTCATGC
>JANPNU010000459.1:0-2104 GCA_031427615.1 Burkholderiales bacterium | reverse complement strand
AACGAGCCTGAGTTTTCAACGGAACCTTCTTTTAATTGCTCCATCATGGCCGCACGATCCGCGCCCTGCGATGCTTCCATCACTGCGCGGCGGGAAACAACCACGTTGTTACGCTTTTTGTCGAGCTTGATCACCTTGAATTCGAGTTCTTTGCCTTCGAACGGGGTGGTATCTTTTACCGGACGGGTATCAACCAATGAGCCCGGCAGAAACGCACGGATACCGTTGATCATGACGGTCAAGCCGCCTTTGACCTTACCGGAAACCATACCGGTAATGATGGTGCCCTTGTCGAGCGCCACATCGAGGTCATGCCATGCGGAAAGTTTCTTGGCACGGTCACGTGAAAGTTTGGTGGCGCCAAAGCCGTCCTCAAACTTTTCGATTGCCACGGTGACAAAATCGCCGACTTTAACTTCCAGCTCGCCTTTGTCATTTTTGAATTCTTCAATCGGGATCACGCTTTCGGACTTTAATCCGGCGTTGACAACCACGATATTTTGATCAACCAGCACCACTTCGGCGGTGATCATTTCGCCTTCACGCATTTCTTGGCGCGTGAGGCTTTCTTCGAACAGCGCAGCGAAACTATCAGGTGCGTGTACGGGTTTTGCAGCTTTGACTTTTGCGACGGGTTGGGCAGATGCGGACATGAAAACGGGTCTTTCGGGTTAGCTCCCCATCGGGCGATGGTGAGGGTTAATCAAATCGGCACTTTTTAGAAAAATGCTGACACAAGGCTTAAACAGGTGAAACTATTAAAAATAACAAAAAACAGTTCTAGAACAATCACCTACAGAAAATTAACCGCAAGAATGGCTTTTGTCGAACCATTTCAATACCTGTTGAACTGCATCATCTGCAGAAATTTCTGTTGTATCAAGGAGATAGGCGTCATCTTCTTTTTTTAACGGCGCCACCGGACGATTGGTATCACGCTCGTCGCGGATGTGTAATTCCTTCACAACGTCGGCGATTATGGCAGAGATTCCTTTTTGTTTCAACTGCTTAGTGCGTCTTTCCGCCCTTGCCTCGGGGCTAGCGGTCAGAAAGATTTTGAGGTCGGCTTGCGGGAATATAACCGAACCCATATCCCGCCCGTCCGCAACCAGTCCCGGGGGGCGCGAAAATGCCCGCTGGCGGTCTGTTAGTGCCGCCCGAACGGCTGGAATCGCGGCCACTTTTGATGCATTTTGACTGGCGCCCTCGGAGCGGATGGTTTCAGTGACGTCCACCCCGTCCAAAAACACACGATCACCATCAAAACGAATATCCAACGACCGGGCAATGTCAGCAACGTCGGCCGCATGATCCAAAGACACACCTCTTTGTGTCGCCGCCAATCCAGCCAGTCGGTACAGGGCACCGGAGTCCAAATAATGGTAACCAAGCGCGCAGGCTACCCGTTGCGCGACCGTACCCTTGCCGGAAGCGGTCGGACCGTCGATCGTGATCACGGGGGGGGCAGAAGTCCGATCGGTCACTTTGGTCACTTCGGCCGGTATATTTTGATTCATGGTCATGAAACGATTTTTTGCAACTGGTTGAAGAAATCCGGAAATGTTTTGGCAACACACTTCGGGTCGTTAATCACGACTGGCACGCCAGCCAGCGGCACCAGCGAAAAACACATGGCCATTCGATGATCGTCATAAGTATGGATCACGGCATTGGCCGTTAATTTAGCCGGCGGCGTGATGCGAATATAGTCGGGGCCGTCGTCCACGCTGGCGCCCAGTTTGCGCAATTCAGTTGCCATCGCGGTAATTCGATCGGTTTCTTTCACCCGCCAACTGGCGATATTGCGAATTGTTGTCACCCCATCGGCAAACAACGCCATCACGCCAATGGTCATGGCCGCGTCCGGAATATGATTAAAATCCGCATCAATGGCACGCAGTTTTTGGCCTTTGGGCAGGCTGGCTTCAATCCAGTCTTCGCCCATTTTGATCTGTGTCCCCATTGCGGCAATGGCGTCTGCAAATTTGACGTCGCCCTGAATACTTTCCCGCCCGACGCCGCGCACGCGCACCGGTCCTCCACCCAATGCACCGGCCGCCAAAAAATACGAGGCGCTGGAGGCGTCGCCTTCAACATAAATGTT
>JANPNU010000458.1:0-2294 GCA_031427615.1 Burkholderiales bacterium | reverse complement strand
CCACCCTTATTCAAGTCGATAATTCGATATTCAAATAGTATCGTTGATAACAAGGACGGAATGAGAATTAAGCATGATATTAATGCTAATACTCCGAAGATTTTTTTCGGGCCAGCGGATCCTTGATCGGCAGCAGCGCATGAATATGTGACCAGCTCAATTGTTGTGACAGCGTCACGACAATTGCCTCATCGGGGAATAACTGCGAGAACTGGATCATGCGGGCAATTTCGGCATAGCTAAAGCCGCGCCCATACTCCGCCGTCAATTCTCGTGACACGGTCACGAGAATTTGTTTCCCATACGCAGCCCTGCCGCCACGGAGATTTTCGTTCAGGAGACGCCGTCCCACGTGCCAACAGAGCACCGTCTGGGTGGAATAGGCTGCCGTGGCAATCCGCCGGCGTGCGAACTGGATGAGCGTCCGTAGATCGGAAAGCAGGGTCGCTTCGTCGATGAGAGCCGGCACCTTTGCCACGGATACAACCTTCGTCGACCGGGTAGACGTGCGGCCTAACCGCTTAATCGCTTTCGTCACGAATGTGCTCCTCCCTTAAGCAGATCATCCAGCAATCCTCCCGCTTCCTGCTCGACAGCAAGAATGTCGGCGCGAATTTCTTCCAGCGTGCGCAACGGCTGCGGCTTGTAGAAGTGGCGTGTGAAGCTGATCTCATAGCCGATCTTGGTGGCGTCCGCCTTGATCCAGGCATCGGGCGTGTACGGCAGCACTTCGCGGCGGATAAAGGCTTCGATGCCGCCCTGCTCCAGCAGCGGCACTTGCTCGGTGTCGCGCAGGTCGCTGTCGGGTTCATATTCGACGATGCTTTTCTTGCCGGCGATCTGCGCCTCATAAGTCCCGTGTAACGGATCTGCCTTTGCCTTACTCGGTTTAAGCACTTTGGCGATTACCGGCGGCGCGGTTTCGACGCGCCAACTCACCGCACGCAGGATGATTTTCAGATCCGCCACGCCGAGTTTATGGTCCAGCTTATCCAGCGCATCGCTCACACCGTCATGAAACGCGTTATGGTTTTCAAACAAGTCACCACCCATGGCTTTACGCAATGCGGTGGCGGCGTCAACCAGCCGTCCGTCGCGCTCCCAGGTTTTGCCGTCGAGCAGCTTTTTGCGCTTCTTCTCGGGCAAGCCTTTTTTCGATGGCTCGCCTTCGTCCTCTTCATCCTCGCTGCCGCCCCACTCTGCCAGCCGCTGCGCGAGGGTTTTTTCAACGCCGGCAAAATTATCAAACAGGGCGTCGCCGAATTCGTCATACAGTTGCGCGCGGATGTCTTCGTCGCCGGAGGCAAAGCGCAGCGATTCAATCGCCTTGACGGTCAACTGGCTGTGCAGGCGCAGCGGGCGTTCGACCGTAACTTTCCAGTAGCCAAATGCCTGATTTTCAAAGACTTTTGACTGCTCGCTCGCCTCGAACTTCATATAGGTATCGCAGATGCGCTGGATGTCGTCCTCGGCAAACTCGCAATTTTTCTTGCCTAGATTTTTACGCAGGGGCTTGTACCATTGCGTGGCGTCGATCAGTTGCACTTTGCCCTTGCGATGTTTGGGCTTGCGGTTGGTGAGCAGCCAAATGTAGGTGGCGATGCCGGTGTTGTAGAACAGGTTCAACGGCAACGCGACGATGGCATCGAGCCAGTCGTTTTCGATGAGCCAGCGGCGGATGTTGCTTTCGCCCTGCCCGGCATCGCCGGTGAATAGCGATGACCCGTTGTGAACCTCGGCAATGCGGCTGCCGAGCTTCGTCTTGTGGTTCATCTTCGCTGCCATGTTGGCAAGAAACAGCATCTGCCCATCGCTGGAGCGCGTGACCAGCGAGTAATCCGGGTCATCGGCATGGTTGATTTTGAAGCGCGGGTCGCGCATCTCGTCCTTGCCGCCCATGGCTTCGAGGTCTTTTTTCCAGCTCTTGCCGTACGGTGGATTGGAGAGCATGAAATCGAACTCCATTGCCGGGAATGCATCGTGCGACAGCGTGGAGTGTTCCGCACCGCCGACGATGTGGTCGGCGTTTTCGCCTTCGCCTTTGAGCAGCATGTCTGCTTTACAAATGGCGTAGGTCTCGGGATTGATCTCCTGCCCGTAGAGGTACGTCTTGATGGATTTGCCGCGAGCCGAGCCCTGTGCGCGCAGCGAATCTTCCGCGACGGTCAGCATGCCGCCAGTGCCCGCCGCGCCGTCGTAGAGCAAGTACGAGCCTTCCTGTATCTGATCAGCGATGGGCAGGAAAATCAGGTTCGCCATTAGCTTGACTGCATCACGCGGCGTCCAGTGTTCGC
>JANPNU010000457.1:0-3870 GCA_031427615.1 Burkholderiales bacterium | reverse complement strand
CAGCGCAACGAGACGCTGGTCAATGCGGTTGCCACCAAGCCAAAGGCGCATTAGATGTAGGCCAGCGCCCAACGGCTGGATGGTGGGAAAAATGGCCATTGCCAGAGTGGTTGCTGGCTTGCTTTATCAGAACTCGTAAAGTAGTATTCACTCCCATCTGGCCGCCAGTTTTAAATGTGAATATTTTCAGCCGGTGCCCGTTTGCAGGATGCATTTGCGTGCGCAGCCTTCATCAATTTTCGCCGGGAGACATAAAAAATGCACAAAATGAAGTCATCGTTATCGGCTATCGGCATCGCGCTTTTCATCTGCACATCAACAGCGTGCTGGGGCTGGGGTGCCCAGCCCATCCAGAATGTCATTGACGCCCCCATTGCAACCTCAAGCCCGGTGACAACCGCGCGGGTTAAATCGGCAATCATCAATTCCGGCGTGTCGCTCGGCTGGCAAATGACCGAGACTGGTCCCGGCGTGATTCAGGGCACGCTGCATTTGCGCAAACACACCGCCATTGTTGATGTTTCCTATTCGGAAACAAAATACAGCATTGTTTACAGGAGCAGCGTCAATCTGGACGAGAAGGATGGCAAGATTCACAAGAACTACAATAGCTGGGTGCAGAATCTGAACAGAAAAATCAACGCGGAACTGACGCGTTAGTTGCACTTGGAACGAGGTCCGGGTCGATTGCATGAGGCAACCGCCTGTCAGACGAGACAGTGAAAAAACAATTCCAACCTGCTGAGCCCGCTTGATTGGATTTTTCGGCAGCGATGCCGGTCATTCAAATTGAAAGATATTTATGAGCAGTGCTGAAAACCGCGAGCAGGAATTGGCCCGGCTAATTGTTGAGTCTTTGAACCTTGAGGGCGTTTCGCCAGAACAGATTGATCCCGACGCGCGTTTGTTCGGCGAGGGGCTTGGACTGGATTCACTCGATATGCTTGAACTGTCAATGACGGTGGAACAAAAATACGGTGTCAAATTGCGTTCTGACGACCCGGACAATGCAAAAATTTTTGCCTCGCTGCGCAGCCTCGCACACCACATTCAGGTCCGTCGTGGTGCCTAATTGCTGTCAGTGCACGCCTGTTCCCGCGCAGTTAACCCAATTCCTGCTTTGAACGAATCCGACAACCCGCCGACACCTTCGCGCCATATCGGGATGGCGGCATTGTGGTTGATGCTGGCATTTGGCTACGTAGTGGCGTCCATTACCGGATCGCGCGTCATTACGATGGCTGTTGTCAGCGTGATGATTGGCGTCCTGCTGATCGCATCGGGTAGATTTTTGGCTGGCGGTATCGCCAGCACCCTGCTAATTGGACTCTGTCTGTGGTTTTCGGCATCCATCCACTTCATTGTTTATTTACCGCCGCTTGCCGCTTTTGCGTTCATGTCCTTCTTTTTTTTCCGCACATTGCGCCCCGGATCCGAGGCGCTGATTACGCGCGTCGCACGCAGGGAACATCCAGACTTGCCTGCGGACATGGCACGCCATACGCGCAACCTCACAGTGATATGGTCGCTTTGTTTTGCGTTATTGTTTGTGGTCGCCCTATTTTTGGCGCCGATGCTTGCGGTCGATACCTGGTCACGCTGGGTACAGGGGTTGGGGTACGTTGTACCTGGCATCCTATTTTTTGGTGAATATGTTTACCGGCATGTTCGATTTCGAGAGCGGAAACACAGCTCGATTGTGGCGCTGATTCGAAACATTGTCATCGTCAGCAAAGAGGTAGCCGTTTCGTCGAATAAGCACGATCCCGTCGCCGGTCGATGACGTTCCCGCTGGCAAGATATCGTGATGGTGGCGATGCAGTGTTTTTCGGCCCGACCGGCGAGATCAGCGCCGGTGCGTTTTTTTCGCGCGCAAGTGAACTTGCGGCTGACCTGCCGGATGCACCATTTGTCATCAACTTGTCGGAAAGCCGCGTGGGATTCATGCTCGGATTCGCGGCGGCACTGATTCGTGGTCAAACCTCGTTGTTGCCGTCCGGTCAGGGACGCGGTGATTGGGCGCAACTAACCAAGCAATATCCAAACGCATCCATCATTGGTGATCGTCCAAATATCGCGTCGCAAAGTTTTGACTTGTCGCCGTATCTGAAGTTTGCCGAGTCGCATCCGTTTTATGCGGCAATTCCAGACATTCCAGCCGACTTCATCGCCGCAATACTTTTTACCTCCGGCAGCACCGGAAATCCCACTGCGCACGCCAAAAGCTGGGGCAAATTATCAACAGGCGCGGCCAATTTGATGGTGGCATTGGACTGGACGCAACAGGCGCACTACGCCGTGGTCGGCAGCGTATCGCCGCAGCACATGTTTGGCCTTGAAACAACCGTAATGTTGCCGTGGCATGCAGGCATTCCGGTGCATACACACAAGCCGCTGTTGCCTGCCGATATCGAAACTGCACTCGCACAATGTACCCGCCATAGTTGGTGGATGACCACACCAATGCACCTGCGTCCACCGCTACAGACCACGACAAATTTCGGCAACCTCAGCGGAATTGTCGCGTCGACATTGAGCTTGCCCGTCGCGCTTGCAAAAGCGGCGGAAGAAAAATGGCGGGTGCCGGTCGTGGAAATGTACGGGTCAACTGAGACTGGTGCGCTGGCCTCACGACGTACGGCGTTGGACGAGTGGTGGACGCCGTTGCGTGACGTCAAACTTCATCAACAAATCAACGGTGAAGCGAGTCAGGTACTGGCATCGGGGTCGCACATCGATGTGCCGGTGCAGCTCGGTGACGACCTGCGACTCAATCCTGATGGACGATTTTTGTGGCTGGGTCGTTCTGCAGACATGTTGAAGATCGGCGGAAAGCGCGCCTCACTGGCCGCGCTGAACCAGCAGATTACCGAGATACCGGGCGTTGACGACGGGTGCTATTTTGTGCCGGATGCGAACATAAACACCACCTTGCACGATGAGGCACAGCCGGCGCGGCGACTGGCCGCGTTTTTTGTAGCCGCGACGTTGTCGCCTGAGCAACTGCGCGCAGCGTTGCGTGATCGTATTGACCCGGTATTTGTGCCGCGCTATTTGTATCGTGTGCCTCGGCTGCCGCGGGACGCGAATGGCAAACTTGCACACTCGGCGTTGGCGTTGTTGTTTTCGGAACAACGGCTGACAAAAGTAGCAACTGGCAATACAGATGAATCAGGCACCATTCAGCTGGCGGTGCCGATGAGCCATCCTGCGCTCGCCGGTCACTTTCCCGGTAACCCGATTGTCCCTGGTGTGACGATCCTGGCACAAATCACCGACCACATTCACAGCCAATTGCCACACATCGAGTTGGGGACATTGCTACGAATGCGCTTTCACATTCCACTACGTCCCGACCAACCGTTCATGCTGCAAATCGCGATAATTGGCGACCGGCTTGATATTAAGCTGCACCAGAAAAACAGGCAGAACGACCCCAACACGTTGATCGCCAGTGGTCAGTGGGCGTGCCGCATGCGTCCGAGCGGACTGGATCACGCATGATCGGTCAATGGCGCGGTCGCAGCGAGCGCGGCAGCCGTGGCGCGATTCGTCTCATTATCTGGCTCGCGTTACACGCCGGACGCAACCTATGCCGGGTACTGTTGGTGCCGATCTGTGCCTATTTTTTTATGACTGCGCCATTGGCGCGAAAGTCATCGGCGGAACGATGCGGAGCCCGACAGCCAAACCAGTTCTCCGAGTGATCGTCGGCCAAAGGTGAATCGAGCGTTCGAGAACTCATTGCCGAACATCTCCGGAACCAGCTGTGAGGCGTCGACCATTGTTTGCAGGTTCGCGCGGTGCTTGATTCGCGGGGCAACAGAGCGCAACATCACGAATTCACACAATACGAAGAGTGACCATGCC
>JANPNU010000456.1:0-2254 GCA_031427615.1 Burkholderiales bacterium | reverse complement strand
GGCGGTGCGCGCGGGCATCCTGCAATCCAATTTCCAGGAGCATTCTGAAGCGTTGTTTCTGACCTCGAGTTTCACTTACAAGACTGCCGCCGAGGCTGCGCGCAAATTCGCCAATGAAGAGCCGGGCTTTTTGTATTCGCGTTTCACCAACCCGACTGTGACCATGATTCAGGATCGCCTCGCCGCACTCGAAGGCGCGGCGGCCTGCACCGCCACCGCCACCGGCATGGCGGCGATTGCCGCCACTGTATTTGGTCTGCTCAAACAAGGCGACCATATGGTGTCCTCGCGCAGCGTGTTTGGCACGGTGGTGCCGTTATTCGACCAGATCGCCGCCAAACTCGGCATCACCACCACTTGGGTCACGGGCGCCAACACGCAAGAGTGGCAGGCGGCAATCACGCCCCACACCAAATTATTTTTTTGCGAGTCGCCGTCAAATCCGTTGGCCGAAATCACCGACATCGCGGCGGTGGCCGCCATCGCCCGCGCCGCAAATATTATTTTTGCGGTGGACAATTGTTTGCTCACCCCTGCGCTGCAACGTCCGCTGGAATTCGGCGCGGATTTGGTCATCCACTCCGCCACCAAATTTCTCGATGGCCAAGGCCGGGTGCTGGCCGGTGCGGTGTGCGGATCAAAAGAATTGATCGAACCGATCTATGGTTTTGTGCGCACGGCAGGTGCGGCGCTATCGCCGTTCAATGCCTGGGTGTGCCTCAAAGGCATGGAAACCCTGCGTATCAGAATGGTCGAACAATCCCGCCAAACTCTGGAGCTGGCGCGGCGTTTGCAGCAAAATGCCATGGTGAGGCGCGTCCACTATGCTGGTTTGGATTGTCACCCGCAACACCAACTCGCCATGCAACAAGCGCCCATGCAAGGCGCGGTACTGGCGTTTGAAGTGGCAGGCGGGCGTGACGCGGCGTGGCGGGTGATCGACGGCTGCCAAATGATTTCCATCACCGCCAACCTCGGCGACACCAAGACCACCATCACCCATCCGGCCACCACCACCCATGCGCGGCTGACACAGGCGGAGCGGGATGCGGCGGGGGTGGGTGATGGCTTGGTGCGGGTGGCGGTGGGGTTGGAGGGGCTTCTGGATATTGAGCGGGATTTGGTGCGGGGGTTGGGCGGGGGTTAACCCATGCTGTGACCGTTATGACACCACTTCCGCCATTGGCTAAATGGCTACATTCGACTTACGATTTTTTGCCCACGATCATCATCTGCTCAACGCCGTAATATCCAAGTTGGTCTGACCAGTAAAGCAGGATGTCCACATTGGTAAATCCTATGTCTCGCAGCTGGTCGAGCAAATCCCAGCCAAAATCCTGAAAACACAGGCATCCATCGTCAGCGATCGGATCGCCGTGGTATTGCGGCTCCATTAGGTGAACTATCTCGCCCTGGTTGTCGATGCTTGCGCGTACGCGGGTTTCGGTTTCTCCCGGCAGAAATGGAACTGTCATCAGCAGTGTTCCGTTGTGAGCCAATACGCGATAAATTTCATTGAGCGCGAGGCTGACGTTGGGTATATGTTCAAGCACATCAAAATTCAGGATGTAGTCAAAGCTGTTTGCTTGAAATGTGAGCTTGGTGATGCTTTCGTTTCTGATGCCGCGCTCATCGCAGGACCCAAGCGCCACTTTGTCGCCAAGATATTCGCTGCCAACCAAATTTTGATACTGTTTTTTGAGCGCGCCGTAAAGCGGGGTGACTTGTTCGGCGATGTAGATGCGCGATAGATTGTGTGCCGCCAAATGTTGTTCCAGAATCTGAATCGAAGCGCGGGTCCGATTGTTCATTTGGCAAATTGGACACAGGACACGTTCGCGCCAATTTGGTACAGGCTTGCCATGCACCATGGTGTGGCTATATAAAAAATCCGTCTTGAATTCAACTTGTTGATTGCAGGGAAAACAGTGTCCGGCTGTGGTGAACGGTGCGCCTGATGACGCCAATACCAGCTCTTTTTCCCAGCGGAATTTATGTATGGAGGCACGTTTTTCAAGGTGCTCGCGATATGCGTCGAAGCTCGAAGCGTGATCAACGGGAAAATCATGCCGCCGGTTTTTCATCCGGAAAATTTTTTTAAAGGTGGATAACATCGGTGTGGTGATATTTAAGAGATTTTCTGAATCCAGATACTGCCACCCGCAAACGCATGTTTCCTCGGATGGTTCAGCGCCGACTGCACAAGTGCAGGCATCGCCGTGAACGCATACGAGCATCCAAAGACCACCTTGAA
>JANPNU010000455.1:0-3786 GCA_031427615.1 Burkholderiales bacterium | reverse complement strand
CCGCGACCGGCATCATCATGCGTGACTTCATGGTTGCGGCTTGCATGGCACGTGCGGTATAAAAATCCGCCAGCCGCCGGTAGATTCGCGCGGGACTACCACCAGTGACGGATGCGTGAATCAAACGCGCTTCTATTTTTGTGAACAAACCACTGCGTTCGCCAGACATGGCAAAGGAATGGCGCTTCATCAGCGCACGCATGGCCACCAGTCGTGGCTTGGCCGGCCCACCCACTTTCAATACCGCGAAGGCACGATCAAACGGCCGCCCGGCACTTTCCATATGCGCGAGCTGGGTAAAGAGTTCGGCGCGGATTCGGAAAGCGAGGGGTTTATGGGGCTTCATATGTTGTAGTTTGCACGGCGGAAAGTCAGTCATGGGCAACGCGGCCTTTAGCCCTGGCAGGCAGTAAGCCGGGGGTGCCCACCCTTGACTTGTCAAATCAATTCATGGTGATTCAATTATCAACAACCAATTTGGTCCAACCACTCAAATGATTGCCGTCACCTATGGTTTGAGATGTTTAGCCAAAAAATCATACATGCGCACCCGTGCTTTGCGCGCAAAGCTGGTATCAATACGATCCCAACTGTGGCCACCGGGCGCATCTTTTTCGATATGACTTTCGACATTTTTCCCCGCCGCCTTGAGGTGAATGAGCAATTGTTCGACTTCCACCACGTGCACATCGCGGTCATTGGTGCTGCTTGTCACCATCAACGGTATTTTTAATTTATGGACATTCCAAATCGGGCTGCGTTTGCGGTACTCGGCTACATCGTCAACGGGGGCTTTGCCGATGTGATATTTGGCGGCAAATTCGGCCGCGTAAGAAGGCTCGTGGTAACCGAGTCTGGTGATCAAATCAGAAACCGGCACCCCCGCGTAAATGGCGGCAAATTTATCCGGGTGATCAAAACCGATCATCAATGAAATCATCCCACCGTGGCTCCAGCCGACCGCACCCACGCGCGCGGGGTCCACCGCCAATTCATCCACGGCCCAATCACGACAGGCCACCACATCGTCGTTCTCCAAACCACCGTAATCAATTGATTCGTACATCGCTTTGCCGTAGCCAGTTGAGCCGCGATACTCGGGCGCAATCACGATGTAGCCGCGCTCAACCATCTCACGCACCAGGTGCACGTGATAGGTGCCGAAGTCACCATGAATACCGCCGTGCGTCAGGACAATAGCGGGATATTTTTTGGCCTTGTCGAATTTTTTTGGCACAAAGGTATAACAAAAAATCCGCGTCGGGTGGCGTTCATTTTTGATGCCGTAGCGCTCCTTGCCACGTGGATTCGGTTTGCCAGTGAGAATAACTTTGTCAATCGAGGCAACGTCGGACAAGCGCAAATAAAATTGGTTGTCGTCGGCAATTTTTCGCACCTGATCCAGTGTCCACCTGAGTGATTCCACCTGCGCTTCGACCGCTTTTAACCGGGCATCGGCCGCGTCCTGCGCGTGACTGATAAATGCAGCACCGGCCGCAACCAAACCGATTGTGAATTGTTTGAGCGTCATGTGACGTCCTCCATTGATGTTGTAATTATTGAAGCATTGCGTGAATGGCAGTCTGTTATACGTGCCAGGAGCAACCCGCAGTATAAGGATTTTGCGACTGTCCCGTCAGGAAGACAATTTGCCATTTGTTACCAGACGCATCAGCATATCTAGCGCGGTTTGCAATACGCCAAAGGCAATATCACCCAACATCGCCGGATTGCCCACTCATGACTCGTTCACGTTGCCGTAAAATACGCAGGTCAACCATCCAAGGGAAAAACTTGAAACACGTACATTTTTTTACGCTGGTTTTTATCGGCATGCTGATGAGCGCTGGCCCTCTGTGTGCGCAGGTGACGCCGTCGTCACCTGCCGCCGACACCAGCAATCAGCAGGTTGCCGATCCCACACTGGACGATGGCCCGTATGTGTTTTTTCAAACCAGCAAACCGGGTTTGACTGCATCCTGGGTATGTAAGGGTGTGGCCGTAAAAAAGTCCTTCACCAAAGAAATCGGCACCGTGATTGCGCCTTTGTGTGCATTCCCCAAACCGATCACGATTCGTGACGACAAAACGACTTTTCCGGTTGCGGCAAAATTCACCGCTAAAAATTTGGCGGTGCTCAGTGACGTCCACGGACAATTCGACGTCATGGTTCAATTGTTTCAGGCGAACGGGTTGATTGATCGCGACATGAAATGGGCATTTGGTGATGGTCACGTGGTCATGATTGGCGACATGTTTGATCGCGGCCCGCGTGTCACCGAGGTGTTGTGGCTGCTTTATGAACTCGAAGCCGAGGCGCGCGCAGCGGGTGGCGCCTTACATGTCATGCTGGGCAATCACGAGGCGATGGTGCTGTACAACGATCTGCGATATGTCCATCCAAAATACCTGGAAGTGACAAAACTACTGGATCAATCCTACCCCGATCTGTTTGGCGAGCAAACGGTGTTGGGTCGTTGGTTGCGTACCAAGCCCATGCTGCTACAAGTCAACGACATGTTATTTGTGCACGGCGGACTCAATCCTGAATATGCCGCACTAAAATTGACTGTGCAGGAAACCAACGAGGCGTTCCGTCAATCACTGGGGCAGCCACGCGATGCCATTCGTAAAATTCAACTACCGGCATTTTTGTACGGCAGCCGTGGGCCGGTCTGGTATCGGGGCTATTTTCGCGAACCGCTGATGACCAGCAGTGAACTCGATAGTCTGCTGTCGCAATATGGTGTCAAACGAATGGTGGTGGGTCACACCACATTTCGTGGGGTGTTTTCACATTTTGGCGGGCGGGTCATCAATACCGACACCGACATTCAAAAAGGCAAAAGTGGCGAGCTGGTCTTCTGGAAGGATGGCGTGCTCTCTCGCGGAACCTTTCATGGAAATCAAACGCCTTTGCCCGAGTTTCCGAAAGGTGTCGAAGAACCCTCGACATCCCGGTAGATCGATCATGACGACGCGGCGGCGGTCGATGCCAAATATATTGAAAAAAACATTCCAGAGACGTTGCGATTCGGCGCGCTCGGATGCTTCGCCGTCCCATTTTTTGGAAAAGGACACCGCGCGGGTTTTGATTTCGTTCCAAGAAAGGGGCATATTGTATTTTTTCAAACTCTAACACCAGCAACCGTTTTGAGATCTTGGCGATTATTTTTTTCATTTTGTGCGCTCAATTTATGCGCATAGACTTTGACTACCTGCCTGCCAATTTCGCATGGTGAAACGCAAGATGATCCGCGACAAACGTCGAAAGAAAATAATAACGGTGGTCGTACCCGGCATGACGCCGCAGCGTCAATGGCTGGCCTGCTTTTGCACACGCCGCCTCCAGCAATTCCGGCCGCAATTGTTGTTCGGGTAAAAATTGATCGGCCAAACCCTGATCAATCAGAATGCCCTTCGGAAACAGTGCGCCACGACTTTGAATCAACGCGCACGCATCGTGCGCCGCCCATCTCGCACGATCCTCACCCAGATATCGGCTGAAGGCCTTTTCGCCCCACGCACATTGGCTCGGCGCGCATATCGGCGCAAACGCCGACACCGAGTGGTATTTTTCCGGATGCCGAAATGCCAGGGTCAGTGCGCCATGCCCACCCATCGAGTGACCAAAAATACCCACACGATCACGTCGCGCCGGAAAATTCGCCAACACCAATTCGTACAACTCATCGGTGACATAACTTTCCATTTGAAAATATTTGTTCCACGGCGCTTCGGTGGCATCCACATAAAATCCAGAGACCTCGCCAAAATCAAAATCCT
>JANPNU010000454.1:0-3813 GCA_031427615.1 Burkholderiales bacterium | reverse complement strand
GCACCATTGGCCTCGTGCGCGAAAACGACTCAGTGAGACAGTGGGACTGATTACTGACGGACGATTCTCCGGAGGTACATGGGGCATGGTGGTTGGCCACGTCGCACCCGAGGCGTATGTGGGCGGCACCATCGCGCTGGTGCGCGAGGGCGACTCAGTGACCATCGATGCCAAGCAGCTACTGATTCAGCTGAATGTGGACGACGCCGAGATCGCAAGACGCCGAGCTGAATGGAAAGCGCCCGCGCCGAGATACACGCGTGGGGTGTTGGGCAAATACTTTAAGTTGGTGGGGACTGCCTCGAAGGGGGCGGTGACGGATTGACCCGCCCCCTCGCCCCTCGCGGGACAAGGGCACACTTGAAGCGACGCAGAGGGGTGGGGAGAGGGAGAAACATGCCAGAAATTTCACGGTTTTTCGGGATCATCGTTGCCATGTTCTACAATGATCATTCGCCGCCACATTTTCATGTGCGATACGGAGAGCAAAAAGCTATCATTGCGATCGAATCCTTGAAGGTGATTGGCGGGGAACTCAAGCCACGCGCGCTTGCCTTGGTTGTTGAATGGGCAACGCTTCACCAAGATGAGCTTAGGCAAGACTGGCAACTGGCAAGATCCATGCAGCCGTTAAACGCGATCGCACCATTGGAGTGAATCATGCTTAAAGATATTGTCGAAGTCAGCGTGCGGTCTAATCATCGGCTCCACATCCGATTCGAGGACGGCGTCTCGGGTGAGATTGATGTGGCTGCAATCTCCAATTTCGTGGGCGTTTTCGCGGCCCTGCGAGATGAGGCCTCGTTCGCGCAAGCGGCGCTGAACCCCGAGTTGGGTACGGTGCAATGGCCAAACGGTGCCGACCTTGATCCAGACGTGCTCTACTCGATGTTGTCTGGGATTGACGTAAAAGTTGCGGCATAGAGCGGCGGGAAATCGACCCTGTCCCCTTTTGCTACCGAATGTGGACGACGCCGAGATCGCAAGACGCAGAGCTGAATGGAAAGCGCCCGCGCCGAGATACACGCGTGGCGTGTTGGGCAAATACTTTAAGTTGGTGGGGACGGCGAGTAAGGGGGCGGTGACGGATTGAACGCAGCTGGCGCGACGACCGTGATTGATATATCATTATTGATACATATTAAACATGAACGGCAAACAGGTATTGCAACAGCTCAAAGCGGCAGGGTGGGTCGTCGTGCGAATCAAGGCTCACACCACATGGTTCGTAAAGATGACCAACTGTGTCCAGTTCCGGTTCACGGAACGTCAGACATTGCATGCGGGACACTTGCCAAAATCGCTCGCATCACCGGTGTGAAATTCACCAAATAGCAGAGGAACTAAAAATGAAAAGTTACGCGTATCCCGCCACGATCAAGAAATCCCGCGACGGCACCTACGCCGTTCAGTTTGTGAACTTCAAGGAAGGATTTACCGACGGCAGCACGCTTGACGAGGCACGCGAAAATGCCTGTGAGGTGCTCTCACTTCTCCTCGAAAGCTATCTGGCTTTGAAGAAAGCGTTGCCCGCACCCACAACAAAAAAAGGAACGATATTGATACTGCCAGATGCCAAAACGCAGGCGGCATTGGCACTTTACGAATCGTTGGCTTCAAGTAAAAATGTTAAAACGATGGCGCAACTCGCACGGGCGATGGATACCTCGTGGGCAGCGGCATCACGGCTTGGCGATCCGAGCCATTGGCCCACTCTAAAGTTGCTGGACAAAGCAGTGCGGGCAACTGGCAAACGGCTCGTGATTTCTATCGAGTAGTGTGAAAAATTCGAGCACGGCATCTTTAATCCTGGGCCCCTTAAATGCGGTCGCACTCCGCGATATAGGCCTACGGGACGCCGCGGATAGGGCTATTTTTGACACCGCGAAGAATGCGAATGCCGTACTGATCAGCAAAGACAGCGATTTCGTTGAGTTGGTGATACAACCGGCGCGCAGCTTGTATTTAATACAGAAATCTGTATGATTACCAAATGAAGACAACACTCGACATCAATGATCGCCTGTTAGCCGACGCCAAGGCCGTGGCGGCGCATCAACGAACCAGCCTCACGCGCTTGATTGAAGAAGGCTTGGCGCTACGTTTGCGTGGCCAGCCGGCCGCACGTGCCAACAAGCCGAGCATCGCAGTCTTCAAAGGTAAAGGTGGCTTGGTTGCCGGCTTGAATGCGACTAGCAACAAAGCCCTGTTGGAGGCCGCGGAGGATGACGCCTGATGTGAATGTGTTGCTGGCGGCATCGCGCGCCGACCACACTCATCACAAACTGGCTTATGCTTGGCTGGCCAAAGCCGTCGCAGATTGCGCAAATGGCGGCAGCGTGAAACTGATGCCAATGGTGGTCGCGAGTTTTTTGCGGTTGACCACCAACGCCAAGATATTTGTGCAGCCTACGCCGATTGCCGATGCCGTCGCATTCATCGACAGTTTGTTATCGATCCCAGGTGTCGAAATGCCGGAAGTAGGCGCCGAGTGGTTGATGCTGCGAACGTTATGCCTTGAGAAAAAACTGGCTGGCAATGCCATCCCGGACGCTTGGCTTGCGGCTTCGGTATTGCACGCTAGCGAACATCTGGTGACATTTGATCGAGACTTTAAGAAGCTGCTGCCACGTTCGCAGGTGACGATTCTGGCGACGGCGTGAGTGGTTTCGTGAGCGCTTTTCGGAAATGCCCGCAGAAAAAACGTGGTCTGTCCCTGATTATTGCTGATTATTGCTGATTATTGAAATTGGCCCCTTAAATTCTTTACCCTACGTCGCCCTTTATTCCCAAGCCTGCCTGCCCAACACGTACGTGCGTTGACTGCACAGCTGAGCCAGATCTTCGACCAATTCAAGCCCGACATCGGCCATCAACTGGGCAAAGTAATCGGCAGCGTAATCGGCACGATACTCGTTACCGGTAAACTCGTTACCGGCAATCGGCTCATCATGAAACGATACCACCGCACGGCCGTTTTTTGTAAGTACGCGCGCCATTTCGGCTGCATATCCCTTGGCGTCTTCGGGGTAGAGGTGGGTGAAGAGTGAACCTGCGTAAAACACGTCAACCGTTTCATTGTTAGCCGGGAAACGTGCGTCGCGCCCGGCGATCACGCCACTAGGGTTATAGCGCTCACTCTTGACGTCAAGGTGGTGAAATTGAAAGCGCCCGGGATAAGCCTCGCCAAAAAAACGTTGACACCAATCAACGTAGGGCTTGATAACATCGAAGCCGATAAACTGACGTATGTTGGCGTTAAGCGCCAAAAAGCGTGCAGTGCGACCACAACCGCAGCCAGCATCCATGACCGTCGCGCCTGGCTTAATAAATCGCGACAACACATGTGCCCAAGCGTCGCCCACAACGTAGAAGTTCTCTACATTCGGCGCGCCGACATGCAACATCATGCGGTCGTTCGGCAGTGGCATTACATACTTGATACGCGGATAGGCATCGTGGAGTGCTCGATAACGCGGGTGCACGGTTTGGGCATCCTCAGTCGTTGGCATTGACAGATCGCGCGGCACCGGCGGTTTAGGAAAGTCAGTATCGACTTGCTCAACTAGTACCCTCCTACCGGCTATTCGCCCAAGCGATTTGATCAGAGCCGTGAGCAGCCCAAATTTTTTTGCGGTGTCAAAAAACAAACTTAGTGGCGTATCCATATTGGTTGTTCAGTGAATAGGGAGCGCAATTAAGCGCGAGATTAGAGCAAAGATTGTACGGCAGGGAGAAGTGGCCCCGGTTGTCTGAACAGCTTTCCTGATTTATTAAGTGGAAGTCCGGACGGGTTGGTAATGCGTCAGGGCG
>JANPNU010000453.1:0-4019 GCA_031427615.1 Burkholderiales bacterium | reverse complement strand
GGGGCGGTGGTCAACATTGCCGATATGTCCACACTCGAAGTTGAGGCCGACGTGTCGGAAAATAGCCTCAGAAAAATTCTTGACAAAATGCCGGTCGAAATTCAGCTCGACGCCTTCCCGGATTTACGACTGCTGGGACGGGTCAGCCGCGTGGTGCCAACCGTGGATCGCGCCAAGGCCACGGTATTGGTCAAAATTGAATTCGTCGAAAAAGACACCCGTGTATTGCCCGACATGAGTGCCAAAGTGGCGTTCTTATCAAGGGCATTGACCGCTGAGGAACGTAACTCCGTGATCGCCGTCCAGCCGACGGCGATTGTTAAACGCGATGGCAAAGACGTGGCCTTTGTGTTCGACGAAAAAAATATCGCCAAAATGACTGCTGTGACTGTTGGTGAAAAAATTGGTGATCTGGTGCGTGTCAACGGTGTGAAACCGGGCGATAAGGTTGTGTTGAAGCCGTCTGAAAAATTGGTGGATGGTTCGTCAATTTCCATTCTGAAGAAATAATCAGCATGAGCGCCCCATTGGTCGAGATCAAACACCTCGTCAAAACCTACACACGTGGCGATCAGGACGTGCCGGTGTTGTTTGATATCTCACTTGATATCGCGCGCGGCGATTTTATTTCGCTGATGGGCCCGTCTGGATCCGGTAAATCCACACTGCTCAATTTGATTGCCGGCATTGATAAACCCAGCGCCGGCTTATTGCGCATTGACGGCGAAGACATTTCACAATTATCCGAAAGCGATCTGGCTGATTGGCGCGCCGCCAATATTGGTTTTATTTTTCAGTTCTACAATTTGATGCCGGTGCTGACCGCTTTCGAAAACGTTGAATTACCGTTATTGCTGACCAATCTTTCCAAAGCCGAGCGCCGCAAGCGGGTCAATTTGACATTGGAAATGGTCGGCCTGTCCGATCGTCTGGATCACTACCCCAATGAACTATCAGGCGGCCAGCAACAACGGGTGGCGATTGCACGCGCCGTGGTTACGGATCCGACCATTTTGGTGTGTGACGAACCGACTGGTGATCTGGACAAACAGTCGGCGACCGATGTACTCGATATGCTGAAAGCGCTCAATAACACGCTCGGCAAAACCATCATCATGGTCACGCATGACGCCCATGCGGCTGAGGCCGCCAAACGTGTGGTTCACCTCGAAAAAGGTGAACTGATCGACGATATCAGACCGGCAGGCACGGCGGATTAAGACGTATGTATTTTTTGAAACTCATTTTCAAAAACGTGTTTCGCGCCAAGCTTCGAACGGCGCTGACACTGGCCGGCCTGGTGATCGCAGTGTTTGCATTCGGTTTTTTGCAAACCGTGGTCACGGCGTTTTTTTCCGGTGCCAATGCCGCCTCCGGGGCGCGATTGATCACCCGCAACGCCATCTCGCTGGTGTTTCCGATGCCCACCTACTACCGAGAACGGATGCGCTCGATTGACGGCGTAAAGACCGTCAGCTTTTCGAACTGGTTTGGTGGCATTTACAAGGAACCACAGAATTTCTTCCCGCAATTTGCGGTTGACCACAATAACTATTTTGATCTTTTCCCGGAGTACCACATCAATCCTGAAGAGATGCTGGCGTTCAAGCGTGACCGCCAGGGCGCGATGGTTGGCCGTAAATTGGCCGATCGATTTGGTTGGAAAGTCGGTGATGTAGTGCCGATTCGCGGCACGATTTTCCCCGGCAATTGGCAATTCACAATCCGGGCGATTTTTGACGGCAAAGACGACACAGTTGTCACCCGCGTATTCTTTTTTCACTGGGACTACATTAACGAGGAAATAAAAAAACGATTTCCGCGCCGTGCTGACCAGATTGGCGTTTTCAATATTGAAATCACCGACCCATCACGCGCCGCGGAAGTATCCAAAGCCATTGATACAGAGTTTCGGAATTCACTCGCAGAGACCCTGACCGAAACAGAAAAATCATTCCAACTTGGATTTGTTGCCCAGTCCGAAACCATTGTTGTGGCCATCCGCGTGGTGTCGTTCGTCGTCATCTTTATTATCCTGGCGGTGGTTGCCAATACCATGGCCATGACCGCGCGCGAACGAATCGCCGAATACGCCACGCTCAAAGTGCTTGGTTTTTCACCCCGATATATTGCCGCCCTGGTGTTTGGTGAAGCGTTAATGATTTCCATGATCGGTGCCGGCATCGGAATTTTAATTACCGTGCCGATTTCTGCTGCGTTTGGCGCCAGCTCCATTGGCAGCGCTGTTTTCCCATCGTTTCGTGTCTCCAATGACACCGTTGTTCTTCAAGTCCTGTCGGGATTCACGGTTGGATTTGTTGCCGGACTATTACCAGCCTGGCGCAGTGCGCGCATCAAGATTGTTGATGGCCTCAGGCATATTGGTTGAGCCCATGAAAGTTCCCTACTCGTATATTTTCCGAAACCTTTGGGCGCGCAAATTGACCACAGCGCTGACCGCGAGCGGCATGGCACTGGTGGTATTCGTGTTTGCGGCCGTATTGATGCTTGATGCCGGACTTAAAAAAACCATGGTCGGCACCGGCCGATATGACAATGTACTGGCCATCCGCAGTGGTGCCGAGACGGAAATTCAAAGCGGACTGACCCGCAATCAAGCGGCGCTGATTGAAAGCATGCCGCAAGTTGCGCGTGGACGAACTGCGCAACCAATGGCGTCGAAAGAATCTCTGGTGCTGATTTCCTTATACAAGACCGGTCAGGACAAGGCCTCCAATATCGTTACCCGCGGCGTGTCGCCAATGGGCATTTTGTTGCGACCGCAGGTGAAAATTATTCGGGGAAGAATGTTTCGTGAAGGCTCGTCGGAAATTGTGGTTGGCAGGAATATCAACCAAGAGTTTGACGGGACACAATTGGGGCAGTCGATTCGTTTTGCACAGCGCGACTGGACCATTGTTGGTGTGTTTGACGGCGGCAAGAGTGCCTTTGATTCCGAAGTCTGGGGCGACGTGGATCAATTGATGCAGTCGTTTCGGCGAACCAATTACTCCTCCATGATTATTCAACTTGCCAACAGTGATGCATTTGACGTGTTGGCCAAAAATATCGCCGCAGATATTCGATTAACGGTTGACGTAAAACGTGAACAACTTTTTTACGAAGATCAATCACGCTCGTTATCAACTTTTATTTCTTTTCTCGGCCTGTTGCTGTCGATTGTATTTTCGATTGGTGCGATGATTGGTGCGGCCATCACCATGTATTCCTCGGTGGCCATGCGTACAGCCGAGATCGGTACCCTGCGCGCGCTTGGTTTTCGGCGTCTGTCAATTCTGGTGGCGTTCTTAACCGAGTCACTGCTGCTCGGTTTGGTTGGCGGCATCGTTGGCTTGTTTTTTGCAACATTTTTGCAAGCCATTACGGTATCAACACTTAACTTTCAGTCGTTCTCGCAGCTGGCGTTTTCGTTTACGCTCACGCCGAAGATCGTCATCCAGACCGTGATATTTTCATTGATCATGGGATTTATTGGTGGTTTCCTACCGGCTCTTCGCGCCGCGCGCATGAAAATTGTTGATTCGCTGCGAGCCGGGTAATTAAATAAAAGTCGTTAACTGACAAGCATTTTCGGACCTTTTCGCCTCATTTGCCGCTCCTGACAACGACTTTGATGATGGGGAGCTTTTTAAAACCTGCCTTTACCGGTGGAGGCCGGTAGCCAATTTTTGGATGCCATTGAACCCACAGCAGAAATTGGGCCCCTGCCTGCGCAGGGGAGGGAGTTTTTGGGGTTTTTATAAGTTCCCGATGATTTCCATTGGCCCACAATGACAGTCAAGTTGCGGCCAGGGACACTTCCAAATTGTCTATTAGTCGGGTGACACCCAGTCTGGCTGCCACCAGCACCACCAGCTTGGTATCGTCTGCATGCGCTGCAAACAAATCGTGTTGCCGACGAATACTCAAATAGTCGACCCGCCAACCGTGGGACCCAAGCAACTGGATGCCGACGGCTTCCAACGCACCAAAATCAGCTCGACCGGCCCGCAATGCGT
>JANPNU010000452.1:0-3019 GCA_031427615.1 Burkholderiales bacterium | reverse complement strand
CTGAACTGCTGGTCGAGGAATTTGGCCATAACATCGTCCGTGTGTCCGAAAGTGACGTCGATATCGATGTGGCGATGGACGTCGATGAAGATGCAACGCAGGTAACGCGTCCGCCGGTGGTGACGATCATGGGCCATGTCGCCGGCCTGTGGTGTGTCCGAAGACATCGAACTTGGCCTGGACATGGTCCGGCCATCCCTGGGATCAGATTACCGGCGCATTTGGCCTCGCCGCAAAATGGGTGCCATCCAATTGGCGCCTTGAATCTTGATCGACAAGATGATCATCTTGTACAAGGGTGGGCAGGCTTTAACTGCCCACGCGGGAATTGCTTGTAAGCACTGAAACGGTGGGCAGATGAAGCCTGCCCACCCTTGATCATGACGCCGCAAGCGGCGGGGAATTCACCCGAAGAGATTAAAACTTGCGGCTGGATTTGAACGGCCGGTTGGTGAATCGTCCCATCACACCAACCAAACCCTGTTGGGATTGTTGACCCTCAAAGTTTCGCCGTCCGTATCACTTCACGCCAATCTTGTCCATTTGCGCGACCGGAGTGTCAAACAAAATGCGCTGATGCTCAATGTTGCAATGGAACATTCGCCAAGCGAGTCACTGCTTTTTTTTGTCGAGACGCAGGCCACTGACCGCCGATCTATTTTTGGCGGAGCGATCACCACCGTTGGTGGACGTGTTTGGCTGATCAAGGATCGCCTGGGCTTGGACCTCACAGCCAGCCGCACGTCCGGGACCAGTGATACAACCTGGACGGCCGGATTTGGTTGGTACGGCATTTCATTCTGAGCGCATTGCAATCGTTTTAACCAATGGTCTTAACCAAACGCGTTAACGCCGGGTCACACTCTCCACACCCGGCACCGCGTTGACCGCACGCATCATACGCAGCATATGATCACCGCCGCGCACTTCAACTGTAAACCGCATCGAAGCGAGATTACCGCGCGAAAGTGTGTTGACCCCGAGTACATTAATCCGCTCGTGCGACAGCGCTTCGGAAATATCGCGCAATAACCCCTGCCGATCCGTCGCCGCAACCTCGATGTCGGCTGAGAATGGCTGGTCACCCGTGTCACCCCAGGTCGCTTGCATGAGCCGGTCGCGTTGATCGGCACGCAAACCGGTGACATTGTGGCAATCGGTGCGATGCACCATCACCCCTCTATTCTTGGTCACGAACCCGACAATCGGATCCATCGGCAGTGGCTTGCAACACTTGGCGACCATGGTTTGAATATTGTTCAAACCCAACACCAATACACCGGCATGGCGGGTGGTCGGTTGTGGCGTATTGACCGGTTGAAACAACGGCGCTTCGGTCACAGCGACAACCGGTGCGGTCAATTCACGAATCGCCACCTCAATCTGGTGCGGGGTTATTTCGTTACGACCAATGGCCGCAGAAAATTCATCCAGATCACGATGCGCCAAATGAGTGGCAATTTTTTCCAACGCAAGTGAGTTCGCGCCCGCGCGGGCGACTTCTTTTTCCAATGCCTGACGGCCGTGCGCCTTGTCCACCTCGAAAAATTCCTGCCGAAACCACGCCCGGGCCTTGGACTGGCCACGGTGACTCATCAAGAAACCAAGCTGTGGATTCAGCCAATCACGCGATGGCCCGCCTTGTTTTGCGGCCAACACTTCGACCATTTGTGCGTTCGCCAATTTGGTCGATAACGGCACAATGTGGCCGTCGACCTTGGCGCCGCGGCAACGATGCCCGAGATCCGTATGCACGTGGTAGGCAAAATCGATCGGTGTCGAACCCGCCGGTAAATCAATCACCCGCCCCTGCGGGGTGAATACATAAACCGTGTCGTTGAACAGCCCTTGTTTGACGGCATCGGAAAATCCCGACTCGTTGACCAGCTCCCGATTCCATTCCAGCACTTGCCGAAGCCAGGCAATTTTGGTCTCGAATTTTTTCTCGGCTGCCGATTTGGCCGTTTTTTGATGCGCACCTTCTTTGTAACGCCAATGGGCCGCCACACCGTGTTCCGAAGCGACGTGCATCGCGTGCGTTCGGATTTGAACTTCCAATGTTTTGCCATCGGCATCAATCACCGCCGTATGCAGCGATTGGTAATTATTCATTTTGGGTTGCGCAATGTAGTCGTCAAATTCACCGGCAATCGGCTGCCACTGATCATGAATAAAACCCAGCACCGCATAACAATCGGCAACCGTTTCAACCAACACCCGCACCGCGCGTACGTCGTACACTTTTTCAAACGGCAGGTGTTTGGATTGCATCTTGCGATGGATCGACCAGATGTGTTTTGGCCGCCCCGCGACTTCCCCGACAATGCCGTGTTCCGCCATATCCGCATTTAATTGGGCCACCACCTCGGCAACATAACGTTCACGTTCGGCGCGTTTGCCATCCAGATAACCGGCAATTTTTTTGTACAGTTCCGGCTCAAGAAAACGAAAACTCAGGTCTTCCAATTCCCACTTCAATTCAAATACACCCAGCCGATTGGCCAGCGGCGCAAATAAATTTTGGGTGGTTAACGCAGCGGCACGCCGGACCGCTTCATCGGCTTTGGTAATGGCGCGCAAATAGACGGCGCGTTCCGCGAGCTTGATCAAAATTACCCGCACATCGTCCGCCATGGCCAGCAACATTTTGCGGAGTGATTCGGTCGCCGCAGCATCATTGGCGCGTCCGCTCAGGGTTTCGATTTTGCCGGCGCGCGCCAGACCGCGCATTAAATTGATGACATCTTCGCCAAAGGCGCCGGTCAACAGCGCGTAGTCGCGATCTTTTTCAGCCGTGGATAGACCAATTAACGCGGCAATCAAGGTGTCGTCATCGACTTGAATATCGAGCAACACCGTCGCCACATCCAAGGCGCGCTGGACAGTTTGTGGACGTTCGATGGCTTTTGACGACGCGGTGACAAAATTCAACGCTTTTTTGACACGATTGGCGGCACTATCAGCAAAACGTGCGGCCGCCTGCCGGCCAAGCCGCTCCGCTGCAGCGATCAGCTCATTT
>JANPNU010000451.1:0-3566 GCA_031427615.1 Burkholderiales bacterium | reverse complement strand
CAATTTCGATGTTTTTTGATACTGATGCTCCCAATAATACGGGTGCTTTGTTTCAGGGGTTTGACTGCATAGGAAACGGCTCGGTTGGCGTTGCTCGCATAAACGAAAACGGCGGTACTTTTACAAGCTACCCAATACGGTCGCACTTTTTTGTGACGCAAACGACCGCGCAGACTGCCACTGGGCCGGTCAGCATGGGACAGTTAAGTTGTTTGGCGGAGTCAGCGCCCAATGCGGCTGGCGTAGTGATGCGACAACCACAACCATTAATACCGGGTGTTGAGCAACTAGCCGTTAACTATCTGCTGCCCTTTACGCCCACAGTTGCTGGAGAACTTCCCAAGCTTGCGCAAACAGCTTTAACCGCGGACGCTGTAACTGCAGCCGCACGCTGGGGCGAAGTCATGGCGGTCGAGCTGTGCGTTCTCACCAAGTCAATTCAGCCCTCCGGAAGCGACTCTGGAACCCAATATAAAGATTGTTATGGCACGTCACTGACCACAACGCGAAACGAAAGCTTTCGAACCTTCCGCACCACGGTAAATCTACGTAACAGGACTCCAGCATGACGGACTACTTGGCATCAAAAGGATCCCGGAAGAGCTTCTTCGCCTCAACGAAAGAACGAGGGATTTCCTTAGTGCTTGTCATGATTTTTCTGGTGATTTTAAGTGGACTTGGAATCACGGCCATGCAGAGCTCCACCTTTTCTGCCCGGATCGCCCGCAACGAATCGGATCGAAATATCGCATTTCAGGCTGCGGAAGCAGCACTTCGCGATGCCGAAAATGATATTGCCTACAAACGCTTCGATCACACCACACCTTGTTCGTCTTCCACGGCAGGCTGCCGGGCACAAGCCATTGAGGGTCTGCTCAACTTTGATTTGGCCTGCACCAACGGCCTGTGCGCCGGGGGTGCCTCTGGCACGCCACCATGGGAAACCGCAGCCATCTGGGGAACCTCCGGCAACAGCGTGGTGTATGGAGCGCGCACCGGTGCAACTGCATTACCGGTTGTTTTTAGCCAGCCCCGATATTTGATTGAGGGATACATAGTCGGCCTCGAAAAAAACGCGGTTTACCGAGTTACCGCGGTTGGCTTCGGAGCCAATAGCTCAACGCAGGTCATGTTACAGACCTCTGTAAAACCATAAGGAAAACAACATGTACTCTCCCTCTTTTTTGCGATATTTCCTTAAAGGTTCGCGCACGGCGAGGTTAATCAGGATATTGCTACTTTCAGCAACAGCCCTGCTTGCTTTTGGCACGCACGCTGTTAACTTTACGCCATTACCTCCTTATCTAACCGAGATCAAGGGCGCGCCTATGGTGATGCTCAATCTATCCAAAGACCATCAGCTTTTCTTCAAAGCGTATAACGAATACTCTGACCTCGATGGCGACGGTATCGTGGAAATACAATACAAGCACTCTTACCGCTATTACGGTTATTTTGATAATCAGCGTTGCTATGAGTACACATCGAATCGTTACGTTCCCACACGCAAAGTTAGCTCGGACGGGTATTGCAGCGGGGAATGGAGCGGTAATTTCATGAACTGGGCAACCATGACTCGAGCTGACGTCGTCAGGCGCATCCTGTACGGCGGTCTCCGAAGCACGGACGATTCAGTTGCTACCGGAACTTCCCTGACCGTTCTTGAGCGTGCCCACCTGCCAACCGACGCACACGCCTTCGCAAAATACTACACAGGTCCAGACATTGCGAAACTGACTCCATTTTCCACATCCCAAATCACCCTGTGCAATGCGTCGTTCTCGAACACCGCGGCACCGTCGATCTTGGTAGCAGATGGAAATCATGCGCTCTGGAGCGCAAACGAGCGCTGGCAATGTTATTGGAAGGAAGATAAAAGCGCCTCAAATGGAAACAACGCAGTCGTAACAGGATTCACTGCCTCAAATTCAAATCCAGAACGTGATCAGAAAGGGCTGGGCACTGGCTACGCTAAAGGAAGTTATACGGCCAGAGTGGAAGTTTGCAAGACGGGATTATCAGGAGGCTTTACTGACGACGAAGAGGCGCGCTGCAAACTTTATCCTCTAGGAAACTACAAACCCGTTGGCTTGCTGCAAAAATATGGGGAAAAAAGCGAGGCAGCTTTTGGTCTGATGACTGGTAGCTTTGATAAAAATATTTCAGGTGGCGTTTTGAGAAAAAATGTGTCAACTTTTACCGATGAAGTTGACCTTGATGATGGACAGTTTAAAAATGCGCCTGGAATTGTAAGAACCTTGAACAAGCTGAAAATTTATGGTTACGACTATAGCAACGGCACTTATGAAAGTCTAATTGGGAAATGCAACTTCCAGCAAATCGGGCTGGTAGACGGCGAATGTTCAAGCTGGGGTAACCCAGTCGGCGAGGTATATTTGGAATCCCTGCGATACTTGGCGGGAAAAACCGCAAGTACAGAGTTTTTGCCGACCAACGCGACCAGAGACATTTCTCTCGGCTTGTCGATAAGTTCTTGGTCTGATCCATTCGCAGCATCGACAGTTGCGACCTTCGGCGATCAATTGTGTCGTCGTAGTAGTATTGTCAACTTCAACGCCAGCGTGATATCTTTCGATAACGATCAATGGAGCGGCGCATCAGATATAAAAGACCTGTCTGAAAGCATAGTTGATGATTACACTAATTTAATTGGTGCTTCTGAGGGCCTGTATGCAACTGGTAAGAAATGGGCCGTTGGCAGGAACGGGGCCGACAACAACGGATATTGCACTGATAAAACTCTCACCGGATCGGGCGTTACATCTCTAGCGAATGCCACTGGCGTTTGTCCGGAGGCTCCAACCCAATATGGGAGTTACAAGATTGCTGGTGCAGCGCTTTATGCACACACCAAACCTATCCGCGGAGATTTTACGATCCCGGCCAAAAACACGCGCGCATTTAAGGTTGATACTTATAGCATTGCTTTAGCAACCGGTACGCCGCGCATCAAGATTCCCGTGCCGGGACAACCTGGAAAATTCGTATTTATATCCCCAAGTTTCAGATTGGACTCTGGCGCCGGTGGCGGCGGCACTTTGGTCGATATGAAGGTAATCACGCAAACCCCAACCTATGGAAAGTTTATAGTCAACTGGGAAGATTCCGAACAAGGTGGAGACTTCGACCAAGACGTGTTCGGGATCTTGGAATACACAGTCTTAGACAAAATCATCACTGTTAAAACTTATGTGGTTTTTGACTCAACTGGTGGTCCTCAGGGATTTGGCTATGCCATCACAGGTACTGACGGAAAAGATGGCAATCACTTCCATTCAGGTATCCACGGCTTCAACTATGACGACCCCCGCAACATCACGGTCACGCCCAATAACAACGTAAAAGCAAACGGTGGCTGCAACGATTGCAATACTGCTCAAACAGCGACCTCAGCGTCATACACCATGTTGGGGGTTGGCGGGGAAGTGCTGCGCGACCCTCTATGGTATGCCGCGAAATACGGCGGCTTTGACCGTGACAAGGCTGCGTCCTATACCCCTGGAACCACCCTGCCGCTTGACTCATGGGATACAAAAAAATCGGAT
>JANPNU010000450.1:0-2820 GCA_031427615.1 Burkholderiales bacterium | reverse complement strand
AATTCGAGAAAACGCGGGGCTTAGATTTTAGTGAATACTCGACCTCGAGCCTCTTGGGTGAACGGGCTGTGGCGTTCGTGCATATTCCAATTGCGGCGGTGCAGGCCGGTGCACAAACAATCAGACTTGAGGGGCTGGCGGCACCAGTCGAAAGCTACTTTGCTTTGAAGGGAGTTGCTTTCTACGGCGCCGCTGAGCTGAATGCCCCTCGTGTGACGGAAACTTTGACGGAGGCGTTCGAGTTAATTGGACTGGTACCAACCCTTCTCGACAGCGTGCGGGAGCTTGTGAAAAGCATGCATGTGTTGGACGCGCCTAACGCCGCGTCAGATGTCAGCTTTAGCAAGCCGGAGATACCGTTCTCAATCTTTGTATCAGTCCCGAGGCAGAGGGTCGCTCACGACTCATTGAGGGTAGCGGAGGCAATTGTTCACGAAGCGATGCACTTACAGCTTTCGCTTGTTGAACGGGTAGTTCCATTGGTATGCGGCGATGAAGATCGTTTTTATTCGCCTTGGAAACACGGACCCCGAAACACAGCCGGGATATTGCACGGGCTCTATGTATTTTCGGTGATCGATGGTTGGCTTGAAAGGTTGCCTGAATCACTACGTTGTGACTACACGGACCGCAGAAGAGCAGAAATTGAACGGCAGATAAATCTGAACAAGGCATTTCCTCAAGCCGCAGAGCTAACGCTCGGGGGGTGCATGCTCTCGCGCGCAATCATGGTTAGATTTGCGCGTGCAGGTCTATCGGTACGGAACGTTTGAATAGTCGACTTCGCAGTGCCGCCACCCAAGCTGCGCCAGTCGGTGAAGTATGCTTATCTTCACCTCTTTTCTGTTTTCTACCTTTGGTCCAATAACGATTTTCGACCCCGTCGGTTCGAAAAATAGACCTGTTGTTTCGACATAGACTCTTTCGTAGGCAGCACGGCGTTGCCGTCGAAGACTGCGATCATCAAATCGTTTCGCAACGATCATTCGGACTTCTTTTTCGTTTTCGAACTCGGCATCTTTGTATAGATAAAGTAGTTCGTTTACTAAGGTAACCACGATTCTGTCTATCGCATTCTTTGCCTTTTCTAGCTCAGGCTTTTTCGTTTGCTCCGAGATTTTTTTTAGCGGGCCAGACAGGCGCTCCAGAGTGTTTATGGCTTCTTCTGGTTGGTAGCAAACACGGTATAGCGGGCTGCCTGCTGAGGCATTCGCTTTGTCCGCCCAAGTGCCGCCCATCAAGGTTTGGTCCGATTCCCCAGGGAACGCGGACAGGGGCGTTGCAATGGAAAAGCCGATGCCGTCGCGACCATATGCGCGCCACAAGTCAAGTCGATCAGAAATAAGGGAAAAGGAGCCGACAAAAATAAGGAAGTCCTCCCCTTGCAATTCAATGAGATCACCGGTTGGCTTCTCAAAGAATTCCTTCAGTGGGTTGGCCCTTCCGAATGACGCCTCGGCAACCCGTATCAATCTTTGGCCTTCCGTGGGATCGTTCACATACGCAACATTGAAAAGCCACATCAGGTTTTTCTCCGCGCCTGGTTCGAACGTCAGCATACTTTCCAGCGCAGCGCTGTCAGTATAGTGAGCGACCAGGTCGCCTAGTGGTACGGTGACGGTGTGCTTGTCTTTTCGGATGGCATTTATCTCGTCCAAGAGGCACTCAAGCATTTCCCGTGACTCGCGGAATTCGGTGGCGGGTAGATCGCACTCGCTTAATGTCTTGGCTATAAAAGCCTTGTTGCTACCGGCAGCCACGGCCTGAGCAATCCATGCAGAAAAAGCAAGCTTCTCCTTCTCGTCTGAAAGGTTTTGTTTCATCGCTAGGCGATACATGGCTTCCTTGTGCCCGGCGTTAGCGGCCTTCTCAAGAAACCGGTGGTATTCATCTTGGCTTTTCTGGGGTACTTTTTCGTAAGTGAGAGCTAGTGCAAAGATCACATTGGCCAGCCTTTGAGATAACTTGTCCTGGTCATCCTCCTTGCCCGGGACCGTCTGGTCTATGGCTGTGTCGATCCTCTTGAGCCATTTGACATATTTCGATTGATTCGTAGGGGCAACGGTACCGTCCGGCTCCAGGTAGCTAATCAAATATTCGGCCATGATCTCAGGGAGACGTCGGCCCGATAGCTGTTTTCCGTCTTGTCGCTTGCGGTTGAGCTTGATCACACGAATTAGGGCCACCTTTGCGGCGACCGCTGCTTTCTTTGCCGTGCTCGCTGCTTGGGGGGTGTCTCCTTTCAACGAATAGGCCGCCGCCAATGTTGAAAGAGCTTCCGGATAGTCTTGATCGCTCCAGTCACCGGCTGAAGGACTGGATTCCTTTGTAGGTATCTTGTCGAGCGCGGCGCTGGCCGCCTTGTCTGCCCAATCCAGAAACTGGGCGGCATCCCTCTTTACGCCTTTGCCGTATTTATGCGCTTGGGCTACATCAATCATCGCGTGCGGCGATCCCGCGATGGCGGCCTTTTCAATCCAACTGAAAGCATCCTCCTCAGAAAATTCGCCAAAAAGTGGATTGCGGTGGGCGTCGGCGAGTTTGTTCATTGCCTCCAAAATGTCTTGATCTTTAACTTTTACCGCAGCACGCATCCATCTCCAAAATTTGCCGGGGTTCACGTCGGTCCCGTCCCCGTCGTAATACGCCATAGCCAGATCGAAGTAGAAGCCTTCGTCTGAATTTTCGGCAGCTTTTCTTTGCCATTCAAAGGCGGCAACCCGATTGGGTTCCACCCCTTGCCCCTTCCGATACGCTTCAACGACATGATGTATGGCATCGGGAATTTCTAGGATCGCACCATGCTTCGCCCATCGGAAC
>JANPNU010000449.1:0-2107 GCA_031427615.1 Burkholderiales bacterium | reverse complement strand
GTCAGGTCTGGTTGCGGATAAGCGCAGATGTTACCTGAGCCGCGGGGCGCTTGCGGTTATGCTGCGGTTGTTGCAGTGCGGCAATTCTCTTTGGACTACTGATAGGTGCCACGGAATTGCTGTGACATCTCTAACGATGATTTGTTTTTCTTGGTTTCTGCGCGGGTAAATGCGCGGTCCTCGACCGGTGCGCCATCGGGCCCATAGTGGGCCCCACACAGGCCAATAAAACACAGCCCCATCATGGTGATGTCTTTCGGTGTAAGCGTTTTTTCACGTTCAAGTTTGTCACGAAATGCCAGCATTGGCGTGCGTTTTGGGCTCGTCACGTCTTCCGGATCGCGATCACCGAACACCCGGATCTCTTCGGCGTAGCGTGCAGTCGCTTGATCCTCGTCATGACGGGCCGCCAGCGAAAAACGTTTGGCCTTGGGCGCGTTGATGATTTCCTTTGGCACGGTTTTGATCATTTTGGCTGCGGTGCCGTCGAGATCGACCTCGCGTAATACCTGGCTCGCCCATATTGGGGTGGGGGCGGCGAGAACACTGATCAGCATAACAATCAACACTGCCGCCATTTTATTGGTGCCCGTGTTGATCGGTGCGGTAACCATTGAGCGGGTCGCGTTACCGCGTAAAAAAAGCGACCGGCATGATTCATAGCACTTCGGCTGCGTGATCGGCCAAGCGGGATCGTTCGCCACGTTGCAAGGTGATGTGTCCTGAATGAGACCAGCCCTTAAATCGATCCACCACGTAGGTCAAACCGGACGAGCCCTCGGTCAGGTAGGGTGTATCAATTTGCGCAATGTTGCCCAAACAGACCACCTTGGTGCCGGGGCCGGCACGGGTGATGAGGGTTTTCATTTGTTTGGGCGTGAGGTTTTGTGCTTCATCAATAATTAAAAATTTATTGAGGAAAGTGCGACCACGCATAAAGTTGAGCGACTTCACTTTAATGCGGCTGCGGATCAGGTCACGGGTGGCAGCACGTCCCCAGTCGCCGGATTCTTCGTCTGACGAATTCAACACATCCAGATTGTCCTCGAGTGCGCCCATCCACGGGTTCATTTTTTCTTCCTCGGTGCCCGGCAAAAAACCGATATCTTCACCAACCGGAACCGTGACGCGGGTAATGATGATTTCCGAGTAGGTTTTGAGTTCCAGTGTTTGCATCAGGCTTGCGGCCAGGGTCATCAGGGTCTTGCCGGTGCCGGCCTGACCAAGCAGCGTGACAAAATCGATTTGCGGATCCATCAAGGCATTCAGCGCAAAATTTTGCTCACGATTACGCGCAACAATTCCCCACACCGCGTTTTTCTGATGGGTGTAATCCTTAAGAGTCCGCAACACACAGGTCTTGCCCTCGACCTCTTGCACCATCGCATAAAACGGTTTGTCGGCATCCTGGTAAACAAATTCATTGAGAATCATGGTGTCGATCATCGGGCCTTTGATGCGATATAGCGTGCGGCCATGCTCCTGCCACGACTCCATATCTTTGCCGTGTTTGTCCCAAAAATCAGGCGGCAACTCGCGCATGCCGGTGTATAGAAGATCGGTATCTTCAAGAACCTTGTCGTTGAAATAATCTTCCGACGCCACACCAATGGCTCGTGCCTTGATGCGCATATTGATGTCTTTTGACACCAGCACCACATTGCGTTTGGGGTTGTGGTGTTGCAAATCAAGTGCGACCGCAATAATCTGGTTATCGGCTTTGCCACTGTCCGGCAGGACTGATGGGAAATCGAGTGTGACCGGTCGGGTCTGCAACATTAATCGTCCGGTCGCTCCGCCACTGCGGTGATCGGCCAGGCTGATGCCCAGGTCGATGTCGCCTTCCTGCCCGGAAACAATCAGATCCAGAAAACGTGTAGCCTGGCGCGCGTTACGCGCCACTTCGGTCATACCTTTTTTATTGTTGTCGAGTTCTTCGAGCGTGACCATTGGTAAATAAATATCGTGTTCCTGAAATCGAAACATGGATGTCGGATCGTGCATCAAGACGTTGGTGTCCAACACAAATATTTTTGTGGAATTACGGTTCACCGCAGGTACTCGCTTTGCGTTGCCGGGTTTGGGAGCCAAAGTGGTTGCCTCTCTC
>JANPNU010000448.1:0-10013 GCA_031427615.1 Burkholderiales bacterium | reverse complement strand
GTACGCGGGCCTCGTCTACGTCCCAATTTACAATTTTCTACATCGCAAGTGGGGGAGGCAAGTGGTGAGAGGTGGCGTTCGGCTACCCTTTCCGCGAATATCCGGCACCAATACAAATCCGTCCGTTGAGTAAACTCCATGCTCGCTCGCGCACAGACTTCGGCGGTAGTTCCGTGTAGGGTCGCTGCAACACAACGGCTAGTGTGTCGAAATGCTTTCAGGTCCGCAATTTCTGCGAAAGCGGGCTATCATATTTGCGCAATCAGCCTGATTGGTTGCGCAAAGCAACGCCGGCACTACCCTGCATCCGTGCATACGTATCGGACAGGGATTCCGTAACAACCTGGAAAGGTAATGAAATGAAACTTACAAATTTGCTTGCAAGCTCGATGGTCGCGGTATCGCTGCTGGCTGCACCCGCAGTATTCGCGGCGGATACGAGCAAGAAGGTCAGCATGGACGAGTTCATGAAGTCGTGTGACATGGATAAAGACAACATGATGTCCAAGGCCGAGATGTTGAAGCACATGGAGAAGATGTTCGACAAGATAGACACCAAAAAGTCCGGCAAACTCGACAAGAAGCAAGCTGAGGAGTTCTTGAAGCAGTTGACAGCGCCTAGCGGCGGTTGATACTGCTGGGTTGTCGTCCCCGGCAATGCAACGGGAGCTGGCCGTTTTTGTGGCGGCCAGTTTCTCAACACGGCTCAAAAGCACGCCAGCACAATGGCAACGAATACGAAGTTGCCTAACTGACAGCGGCTTTTCGTTGACATCCTCCCCGCCCTCAATTCTTGCGAATTGCCGCTTACGCGGTAAGAGCGGGGATTCCTTCTGCAAGCAGCGCATGTCCGCGCTGGAGAATGTTCTTGGCCGCGTTTACGTCACGGTCATGCGAGCTTCCACACTCGCAACAAGTCCATTGTCTTATTCGCAAGCCTGCGACACCTTTCGGCCCCGTCCTGCTGTGGCAGGACGAACAGGTTACGGTGGAATAGACTTCGTTGACTTCCTCGAACCATACGCCTGCGTCAGCGCATTTGTACTGCAGCATGGTTCTGAACATCGACCAACCGGCATCCAGCACCGACTTTGCCTGTCGGGTTTGGGCGAGGCTCTTCGCGTTCACGTTGCCAACGAAGATCGCACCACGCTCACCTACGAGACGGGTGCTGAGTTGATGCAAATAGTCCTTCCGGCGATTTCTAATCTTGGCGTGGATCGCTTTGACACGGTCGGTCTTTCGCGCCCGCTGTGCGACGGCGAGCTTCGGCGCCAAGTCGCGGTAGAACTGTGGCGCCTCAATGGCTGGCAGCGCCTCATCCGAGAACGCTGCAAAGTCTTTGAGACCCAGATCAATGCCAATACTCTTGGTCGTTGCTGCGGCTCGCGCCTTTGGCGCGATCGGCACTTCCACGCACACGTTCAAGTACCAGCGGCCTCGACTGTCTTCGCTGAAGCTGCCCGCGCGAAGCGCGTGCTGCCCGAGTCCGTAGCTATCCCAAATGGAGAGCCACTGCCCGGCGTAGTAAATCTGACCATGTGCATACCGAATGGTGCGAACCTTGAACGGCAGCCAGCCCAAGTTGCGGCGTGCACCACCACTCTTGCGCCAAGCGAGTCGCACCTTCCGGTGCTGGATCCGCGAACGGGCGTACTGTTCGGCCGTTTCCTGAACCGTCTGCACGGGCAGACAGAGTCCATCGTCGCCGCGGGTGGCACCTTTCAGGTAGGGCCAGAAATCGAAACCAGACAAGAAGCGATGCTCGCGCTCAATGACCTTCATCGACAGTTCGTTGCAGTAGTTCCAGACGGTGTTGACTTCGCGACTCAGGCGCGCGAGGAAGGCCGCATGCTTATCCTTGACCCGCACCCGCACCCGCAGTACACGCACCGCGGCCGGCGCAGCAGTGGACGGCGCCATCGGCAAAGCAGAAGCGTTCGTAGAAACATCAACGGTTGTGTTGCTGTACATAAGTACAGTTTACCCAAAGATAGCTTACTTCGCAAAGGAAGCGAGAAGAGGGGCGTGCTGACGCACGCCGCGCTATCCCTCCCCGGCCTAAAGGCCGAGGTTTCTCGCGCAATCTGATGAAACTGGCACGCGACTCACAATGTGATGCCGGTACGAAGTAGCTCACCACCCAATCGTACTAAGCGCAATGGAACAATTGCTATGCATCTTTTTCGAAAATTGTTGTCGGACGGAGGCAATCATCCGCGCGAAGTGCTGAGAAAATAATCGTATTTCATACAGGCGTCTTGACACTGTCTGAGTTCGAGGCGAAGGCAGATAAGAATTGCCGCTGAAAGGAATTTCATGCGCAATCGGAGTAGGGCTGGTAATGCGCGCGGCGATAACCTACAGGTTGTGGCGTCGCGCCATCTCACTTGGCAACCAACTTAGGGGCAAATCATGAGAATCACTCAACGCAGTAAACGACACACCACCTTTTTAGCGCTCACCACAATTGCTGTTTCGACATTAATAATTTTAGGTGGCTGCGCGACACAAGGGCCGAGCACCCCTCAGGGCATTGAGCAGCGTGCAGAAAATGCGCGCACGGAAATCGACCATAAGAACGTCGCGTCCATGTACGAGCAACAGGCGGGCATCGATAAAGAGTCGTCCGAAAAACACCGTAGATTGGCGCTGACTTATGCGAAGTCCTGGACGCCGGCACCACCATGGAACAACCGCGGTGGCACCGTGCCAAAGGGAAATCCGATGATGGTGCGCCACTGCGAGAATTTGGCAAATCTCTATGCGCAGGCGTCAAAAGCTAATTTCGAACTTGCCACCGAGCACCGTCGGGCGGCCACTGGCGATTACAAATAGTACGCGCGAAGGGAATTCTAGAGCCAGCGTGAATTGTTTTTGCGAAAACAATTCACCCCTTAGAGTTTCCGCGTGTTGCCCACCCAACCTACGCTAATGTGTAATCACCACCAGCACACTGCAGTGCGCGTTTTCGATCAATGAGCGCGACGTCGAGCCCCGCCACCATCGCGCCGCCCATCCTTCCAGATGCTTATGACCGACCACGATCAGGTCGGCATCGATTTTCTGCGCGAACTCGGTGATGGCATCCACCGATTCGCCAACGACCACTTCGCCCTTGGCTGAATGCCCGGATTCGGTGAGCCGGTGCAAGCCATCGGTCAGGATGTCGTTGTACTTCTGCTTGATCTGTTCGCGTTCCTCTGTGCCGCTTTCATAGACACCGCCTTCGAAACCGATATAGGCGGTCATCAACGGCATGACGGCGATGAGGAACAACGCCGAGTGATTGAGTTGCGCAATTTCCTGGCAGTCGAGCAACGCTCTCTGGCCGGATTCGGAACCGTCGTAAGCCAACAAGATACGCTTGTACATGGGGGCAACTCCTGGTCGGTGAATGAATGACGCTGGCCGGACTCAAAATCAGCATAGACCTGAGGGTATTTAGAATTTTGTGTTTTTCGATTTTGTCAGGCGGGGTTAAATTGCTCGTCGAAACGGATCATCAATTGGCTCATGGCCTGTTTCCAGTTTTGGATCGGCATGGTCCATCGTAAGCTGATATTGCGTAGCCCCAAGTATAAGAGTTTAATCGCCGCCTCGTCGTTGGGAAACGATGCCTTGGTCTTGATCAGTCGTCGCAGGCGGTAGCTCACACTCTCAATGGCATTGGTGGTGTAAATCACACGGCGAATCGCCGGCGCGTAGGCAAAGAACGGGATGATGCGCGCCCAGTTGCTCTGCCATGATTTGGCAATCTGCGGATAGCGTTGATCCCATTTCAGCGCGAAGTCGTCCAGTCTGCTTGCCGCCTCGTCCACTGTCGCCAATTCTAAGCAATTCTAAGGGGCCAGCGTGAATTGTTTTTTGCGAAAACAATACACCCCTTAGAGTTTCCGCGTGTTGCCCACCCAACCCACGCCCCTGCCGTCGTATCATTGCGACATGACAACGCCCCTGACCAACCACCTCCCCACTTCCACCGAGCCCTTTGGCCACAACCTGCGCCGATATTGGACACTCGACCCATCGATTCATTTTTTGAATCACGGTTCATTTGGTGCCACCCCACGTTTTGTGCAAGCAGCGCAGGCACGTTGGCGCGATGTGATGGAACACGAGCCGGTGCGATTTATGCAGGACGAATTGCCGGGTGCACTCAAGCTGGCGGCAGCACGGCTCGCGACCTTTGTCGGGGCAACACCATCACGATTGGCGTTTGTCGAAAACGCCACGGCCGCTGCCAATGCGGTCATGCATTCGCTTGACTGGCGCGCGGGTGACAAGATTGTGATTGCCAATCACGCTTATCCTGCACTCAAAAATTGTGCAAAGTATCATGCGGCGCGCCATGGGTTGACGGTGGTGGAGGCAAACGTACCGTGGCCATTGCCAAGCCCGCAAGCCTTGATCGATGCGTATGCCGCGGCGATTGATGGCGGTGCACGACTGGTGATCATTGATCATATTTTTTCACCGCTGGCGGTGACCACGCCGGTCGAGCCTCTTGTGGCGATGTGCAAACAGCGCGGCATTCAAGTGTTGATTGACAGTGCGCACGCGCCGGCGTTGTTGCCGCTGGCGCTGGATGCGCTGGGTGATATGGGTGCCGATTGGATTGTCGGCAATTGTCACAAGTGGCTGTGTGCCCCCAAGGGTTGTGGTTTTATTGTCGCCACCGACAATGGTCAGCGTGATTTGCATCCGCCGGTGATCTCGAATTATTTTGGGCAAGGTTTTGAAAAAGAATTCGCCTGGACCGGCACGGGCGATTTCACCGCGCGTCTGTCGATTCCCGTTGCGCTCGATTTTATTGAGGCGCTGGGGGTGCTGCGTTATCGCGAAGCGTTAACCAATATGGCGCGTGACGCCGCTGCCATGCTCAGCGACGCGTGGAATGTAAAACCCGGTGCACCCGCCGAGATGTTCACCAGCATGGTTACCCTGCCGTTGCCGATCGATGAGGTCGGCACAGCGGAAGGCGTGCATCGTTGGCGCGCAAAATTGTTAAGTGAACACAATATTGAAGTGCCAATTCATTTGATCAACGGCGGCTTGTGGGTGCGCATTTCGGCGCAGGTGTATAACGAGATGTCGGATTACGAGGCGTTGGCGAAGGTTTTTAAATAGCCGCAAGAAAATCGAAATTATTCACGAGATAAAACCCATGACATGGATCGTCACCAAATATTTGATCACTGCCGGGATGGTGGTGCTCATTTCCGAAATCGCCAAACGCAGTGACCGCCTCGGCGGGTTGATCGCCGCGCTGCCCCTGGTCACGGTACTCACACTCGTTTGGTTATACGTTGAGTCGCAGCCCACCGAGAAAATTGCCAATCACGCCTGGTACACGTTTTGGTATGTGTTGCCCACCCTGCCAATGTTTTTGGTATTTGGCTTGTTGCTGCCGCGAATTGGTTTCTGGTGGACGCTGGTCGCCTCGGTGGCCATTACGCTGGTGTGTTTTGCACTGTTCGCGACAGTGGTGAAACGGTTCGGGATTGTGCTGTGGTGATGATCTGATTGGCCCAACCGTTAACAGTTTGGACGCATCAACATTCCTGAACGGATTGGTCAGATTATGTGTGGACTGGATCCCAGCCTTCGCTGGGATGACGAAGCGAATTGGGAAAACAAACCAATGAGGAACAACCGCGGCGATTGAATGCAATATCTAATTTGTCGCGACCGTCTAATTCGACACCGAAACGACCAACCTCAACGCTTGCGAAATTGCCGTTTGCCAAAATAAAGCGCGCGTCCGGCAAGCAGTGTCTCCACCAAAAAGCACAATAACGCCAACACAAAACACGCCACGCCGATCATGAACGTCCATGGCACCACTGTACTGATGCGGGCAGCGGTGGTTTCACCCAGAAACAGGGTGATGACGGTGGCGGCTATCAAGGTGGCGGCAAGAATCTGCAGCGTCATGGCGGCATTCACCAATCGGGCGCGCTTACGTAACAATGTGAGTTCACGCTGCACATCCGCCGCGTGCGGCAACTCCTCACCAGCCGGCACCGCATCGAGCCGCTCTTCGAGAATACGACCACGATCGATAATCCGCGCCAGCCGTGCCGCCAGTGCGGCGAGCATGGCGGCGATGGCGGTGAGCATAAACACCGGTGCAACGGCGAGTTGAATGCTATGGGCAACGGTATCTTGCATGATGTTTTTTTTGACCCGCAATCGTTAACGTAAATGTTTGTCGAAAAAAGTGTGGGTGCGATCCCACGCCAATTTTGCGGCAGCGGCGTCGTACACATCTGGACGGGTATTGTTAAAAAACGCGTGATCGGCATCGTAGCGATGAATTTCGACGTCGTGGTGCAACGTTTTTGTGGCTGCTTCCAAATTGTCAACCGCCGCCGGTGTACACCAGTCGTCACGATTGGCAAAATGGCCTTGGATCGGCGCTTTGATATCGGCCGGTGCGGCAAAATCTGCCGGCGGAATACCGTAAAAACACACGGCCGCATCCACACCGGGAATATGCACCGCCGCCGCGATCGTCAACGCACCACCCATACAAAATCCGACCACACCCACCTTTGACACCGCACCGGTGGCGGATTTGCTGCCCAGCACATGCAGGTAATACGCCGCACCCTGAATATCCTGATGCGTGGCGTCGGCAAAATTGAGGCCGCCCATCATATGGCCCGCCTCGTCGGCGTCGTTGGCGACCCGACCTTTGTATAGATCGGGTGCGAGGGCGTTATAGCCCCGTTCGGCAAGTCGATCCGCAATGGATTTAATGTGGTCATTCAATCCCCACCACTCTTGAATCACCACCACGCCGGGTGCGCCGTCACCGGCGCGCGCCAGATATCCGTTGGTCTTGGTGCCATCGGGCCGTGCAAATTGAAAAATTTCACCCATGATTGCTCCTTGTGTTGGCTGGTCAAACGGTGCGCTGCTGGTAATAGATGTTAAACAAAACACGCCATTCAACGCGCTCTTTCAGCACTTTTTGCCAGAAAGTGCGCGGCCAATGGCGTGTTTGCCATTTGGGGACTTCTGAAAACGCCGTCATCCCGGCGCAGAGCCTGCCCCGGTATGGTTAAAGCCGGGGCCGGGATCCAGAGGTAGACAAGTTATTGAAAATACAAAAGGACTGGATTCCGGCCCGGGCAAGTGCCCGGCTCATCCTGAGCCCGTCGAAGGGCCGGAATGACAAAATTTGTGGGTTTTTAGAAGTTGCCAATAGGGAACTTCTGAAAACCTGCCGTATACCGGCGTCCCGCAGGATACTCTGCGATAAAGGCCGGGTTCCAATTTTTGGATGCCATTGAACCCGCAACATAAATTGAGCCCCTGCCTACGCAGGGGAGGGAGTTTTTGAGGTATTTAGAAGTGCCCATTTTAAATCGTGTCCGCTTATTTTGCCTTGAGTTGCTGATATTTTTGTTCGTATTTTTGATTGAGCTTGGTTTGTTTGTCCTCGAGCGGAATATCCCGTCCCAAAATGTAAATCCGCTCAACCTTGGTGCGGATATCGAGCGGATCACCGTCAGTGACAAAAAAGTTGGCCAACTTGCCACGCTCGAGTGAGCCGAGTTTATCGGCCGCGCCTAAAATTTGCGCCGGATAAATCGTGATCGCTTTTAACGCTTCAACTGCCGGCAAACCATGCGCGACCGCGGTGGCGGCCTCATACGGCAGGCTGCGTTCCATAGCGGCATCAAAATTGGACCCCGACCGGGCAATCACAAAGCGCACGCCGGCCGCGTGTAATTGTGCGGCCAGCCGGAACGGGGTATCGGTATCTTCGCCGCGGCGGATCGGCAGTCGATGCATGCCGCCAATGATCACCGGCACATTGCGTTCTTTTAACAGCGGCGCAATCCGCCACGCATCCGCGCCGCCAACAATCACCAACTTCAAATTAAACCGCTCCGCAAAATTAACTGCGTAACGAATCTGCGGCAATTCGTCGGCCTGAACAAAAACCTGGCGAGGTGAGGCATGGTTGGCACCGGCCAACACCGGCAACATCGCTTCCCATCGCCCATCCTTGGCCAGATTGGGCTCGGCCGCTTTGGCCTTTGCGTAAGCCGCGGCGGATTCAAACGCATCTTCGAGGGACTTCAATCGCTGAGCGGTCAGCCGTTGCATGTCCTCCAGACGATTGGCGGCTAGATTCGGAAACAGCGCCGCGCTCAGGCGCATGGTCGGCAGATTGATATGCAAACCAACCTCCGGCACCACGCCCATGTCTTCCCAAGTCCACCCATCCAGTTGCACCAATGCCGAGGTGCCAGTGATGAGTCCGGCCGCACCCGGCTTGGGCACCGATAACGCGGCCAGCACACCATTGGCGCGTGCCACGGGAAACAATTCACTGTCGGCATTGATCGCCACCAGTGCCCGTGCATTTGGATTTATGGCGCCGACCTCGGCCGTGTCAACGGTGGCGCGCACCGCCTGCACTTCGACCAGCCCGAGTGAAGTGTTGGCAGCAATCAAGCCCGGATAAACATGTTTGCCGGCAAAATTAATCGTCAACGCACCGGCCTGATCCGGTACCGCACCGGCGGCACCAATGGCGACAATTCGGCCGTTATCGATCAACATACGACCGTTGACAATTGTTTCACCGCTGACCGTATGTAGCGTGGCACCGGTAATCATGATGGCTTGTTTTTGTGGCGGCGGCGGGATGTTGGGTGTGGCGTGTGCGACCGCCAGATAACCACCAAACAACAACGCGGTGGCGAGCAGCCAGGCGTGCACTTTTAATGACGTTGGTTGCACACCGACCCAACCGGTTTGTGGGGATTTAATATTTTTCATTTTGCGTCCTCTGTACACTCATGCCAGCTACCACCATCCCAATAACTGTGTCGAAATTGTTTGGCCTCGTGTAACCAGCGTTGCAAGGCTAGATAGTCGAGGGTTTCGCGTACCGTCGCCGCCAAAGTTGGCGGGGGCTCATTTGCCGCACCCTGGCTAGCGGGGCCACCCGAGCCGCGCTGGCCGGCCGCCGCGGTCAAGCGCGCCAAACGGATCGGCAGCGCTTTGGTGATCAGGCGCTGCCGCTCTTGTTCGGCTTCGGTGCGCAACACCGCGTCACTCTTCACATCAAAATATTTGCGGCCTTCAATCCAGGTCTGTTCGGCTTTGACCAATGACGACAACGGGCTGGCACTCCAGATCACAAAGTCGGCGTCCTTGCCGACCTCAAGGGAACCAACCTTGTCATCAATGCGTAATTGTTTGGCCGCGTTGAGCGTCACAAATTGCAGTGCCTCGGGTTCACTCATGCCACCGTAGTGCACCGTTTTGGCTGCTTCGGTATTTAAACGACGGGCGAGTTCGTTGCTGTCCGAATTAAGCGTGGTGACCACGCCAGCACGATGCATGATCGCCGCATTGGTCGGAATGGCGTCATACACTTCCATTTTGTATGCCCACCAATCCGCAAAGGTGGAGCCACCGGCACCAATGGAGGCAATCGCATCCGCCACCTTGTAACCTTCAAGCACATGCTGAAACGTGCCGACGGTGAAATCAAACTTTTGCGCCAGACGGACAAACATCAAAATTTCGTCGGCGCGATAGGAATGAATATGCACAATGCGTTTTTTGTCGAGAATCTCGACCAGGGTATCGAGCTGCAAATCACGTCGCGGCTCGGCAACTGTTTTGGGATTGGCACGATGCTCGTTCCAACGACGGCGGTAATCCTGCGCCGCCTGAAAACCATCTCGTAAAATTTGTTCCACACCCATACGGGTTTGTGGATAACGGGGGTTGGCGCTTTCCCAATTGGATTGTTTGACGTTTTCACCGAGCGCAAACTTAATGCCCGGCTTGGCGCCGACATACTTCAGCCCCTCAGCATCACTGCCCCAGCGAAATTTGATCACCTGATTTTGTCCGCCAATGGTATTGGCCGAGCCGTGCAAAACATTGGCCGCGGTCACGCCACCGGCGAGTTGCCGATAGATATTGATGTCTGTGGCATCGATGACATCACCAACCCGTACTTCGGCGGTGATTGA
>JANPNU010000447.1:0-1941 GCA_031427615.1 Burkholderiales bacterium | reverse complement strand
CCGGCAATATCGTGGCGGATGTGATCTACTCACCCCGCCTCAGATCTGCCATTGCGGGATCGGGCGATATCATTATCAAAAACCTCACCAGTGACGCGCTAAAAATTTCCATCGATGGTTCGGGTAACTTTGGTGCCGGTGGATTGACAAATGAATTTGAAGTGTCGATCTCCGGTTCGGGTGGAGTGAAAATCGCGAGTCTAAAAACGAAAAATGCCAAGCTATCCATTGCCGGTTCGGGTGACGCAACACTTTGGGCAACGGACACGCTCAAGGTGTCCCTCGCCGGCTCAGGTGATATTCGTTATTACGGTGGCGCGACGCTGACAAAATCCGTTGCCGGTTCGGGCAGCATCAAGCGACTTGGCGCTGCGCCCAATCGATAAAGTCGTTTATTGGCGGGCGTTTTGCGAGATTTTTACCCAAAACGTCGCTCCCCTGCTGGGGTTTGTAATTCGAATACTTCCAACAAAAACTTGTTGTTGCCATTCCCGCGCAGAGCCTGCCAACTGCCAAATCCACGTCCGAAGCGCACCCTAAGCATTTGACTTCAGCCTGTGAACAAATTTTTGCCGGAACTTGGCAAGCTTCGGTGACACCACCGCCATGCAATAACCTTGATGCGGGTTGCGTTTGAAATACTGTTGATGGTATTGCTCGGCGGGATAAAAGGTTTCTGCGGCAACGACTTCCGTGACAATCCGTGCATGCCAAAGGTTTTCACTTGTCAGATGGGCAATGGTATCGATGGCGGCGCGTTGCTGCGCAGGTGAATGAAAATAAATCCCCGACCGGTACTGGCTGCCAACGTCGTTACCCTGCTGATTCAAGGTGGTCGGATCGTGGATGGAAAAAAACACGCCGAGAAGTTCCACAAATGAAATGACGTCTGGATCGAATTCCACCCGGACAACTTCGGCGTGACCGGTGGTGCCTTCACAAACGCGCTTGTAGTCCGGATCAACCAATTGGCCATTGCAGTAGCCGGATACAACATCAACAACGCCTTCAAGGTCGTCAAACACTGCCTCAAGACACCAAAAGCATCCGCCGCCCAACGTAACGACCTCGGTTCTGGTTAAATCTGCCGTCATTGGTTATTCACCTTCGTGAATGGCATTGGCGTAAAACGGATGTCACCATAATAGGCAACAGCACTTTCGCCGGTGTTGTCGGTATCGGTCATGATCCCCAACGATCGAATGCGCCCAGGTTTTTCTCCAAACGCCTTTTCAAAATCACGCGCAATATTGCGCTCGTAAGCCACCCATTCACCACTGCGGGTGCTGCCGGATTCGGCAACAATCATTTTGACGCGGCTGGTGTGCGGGCTCTCGATCACGGCATGGGGGATTGCCTTGTTTTCCCATATGTACATCAGTGTGGCATACGGCATCGACTGACCGGTCAAGGCTTTCAACCGGTCCGCCATCGCCCGCTCCTCAAAGTCGAGTTTCCCAATATCCCCATCAAACGTGACAATCACCCGCACCGGTGAATCTTCCAAATCACGACGATGGTTGTCGGCACTGTGAATCGGTTGTGGCACGTGCCAACGCCAGTTGATCCATGGCATGGCAGCTGGATCGATATCCAGGACCTTGCTCAAACCGGACGCCGACTGTTCTGCTCTGGCTTCAACAACGGTCACGCCAGACGGATCGGTCACCAGCCGATAGACCGTGTCCGTTTTAAAACGCGACAATGGTCGTGGACGCCAGCCCGGTGGCAGCGGACCACCCGCGACCGCACTCGAGAATGCTGATACATATTTGCGTGGTGGATCGCCGCCGGGTGCAATCGACGCGCATCCCGCCGTAAACACGGCTGCCAACGCAAAAACGGGCAGCTTGCGCCACCCGTTTTTCATTTGAATCGTAAGACTATCCAACGTTACAGTCCGCCGTTTTGCTGGGCCACCATACAAAACAACATCGGAAA
>JANPNU010000446.1:0-5725 GCA_031427615.1 Burkholderiales bacterium | reverse complement strand
TATGGCCGCTTAACCTCGCTACTCACCAGTCTCACCCCGGAACAATGCGGTGTCGGTGTCCTCACCGAACGCATGACGCAACAGGAGCTCGCCGAGCGTGTGGGCGCGTCGCGCGACATGGTGAGCAGAATCCTGCACGATCTGGCAGAGGGTGGATATGTTGCGATCAGGTCGCGGCGAATTGAAGTGTTGAAACGGATTCCGTCGACTTAGGATTAAGGACTTAGGCACACAGAACGCCATTCGGCGCGCCTTCGCAAGCAATAACTGCCTGGACACCGCGCTAGTGCTAGTCTTTATCCGTCGGTTCCCAAACCCAACTCCTGAATCTTCCGCGTCAGCCTCTGCCCGGCTGATCTTGTCGTAGAGCGCGTAAAAGCGATAGGCTGGTTCGCGGCAGTGCCTTGGCATACAGCTTCCTCTGTAGCGTCCTGATCTTATCCGGGGTGGCTAGCAACATGGCAATCCCCTGATCCTCCGCACTTCGGTTGCACGAACACCAAAAGTAGGCGCCTCTAGGCGAAGCAGGGTTCCTTCCCTCGACCGGGGTTATGTTGTCCTTCGGTCTCAAACGGTACTATGAACCCCTCCGACTCCCGTTGCGGGCCGCTGCGCTTTCGTTTCCTTATACGCAGCAGTCGGTGGTCTCCCCACCTCCCAAAACGGGTCGGAAGCCAAGGGCAGTAAATCTTCGATAACATGCCGACCCTGCTACCCCGGGAGTCAGCGCGTGCCACTTCCGTTATTCGAGCACGCGTCCAGCGGCCTTCACCTTCTGACCACAGGCTCGGCTTCTCCAATATGTTTACGAGGCTACTCATAGGTTCACTTGCGATTCGGCCTGCTATCTTGCTGTTTGGAAACTCACGACCCCGTGTTGCCACGACGCCGCTTCCTCATGCACCCGAGGCGTACGGACAACTCCCCGGACGGGACTTCAACCCGCTAGATTTACTGCTGTTACTGCGAACGGACACCATTTAATCCACCTCACATTGACCACGAATAAAAATGACCGAACCAAACTACACCTTCACATGCACCAGCGCCAACATTTCTTCTGCTGATTTTTTGGTTGCGGCGGTGATGGTAATGCCGCCCAACATTCTGGCGATTTCATCGACCCGCTCTTGTTTATTCAGTGCAGTGATTGATGTGGTGACCACGCCATCCCGCGCGGTTTTGGCGACTTGTAATTGATTGACCGCACAGGCCGCAACTTGCGGCAAGTGGGTGACGGCGAGTACTTGATGGCGGCTGCCCGATCCGTTTTTGCCATCACCCATTTTTTTGTCGCCCAACGCGCGCAGTAATCGCCCCACCACTTCGGCGACTCTTCCACCAATGCCGGCATCAACCTCATCAAAAATCATGGTGGTGACGCCGCCCTTGGCGGACGCCATCATTTGGATGGCGAGGGATACGCGTGACAACTCACCACCGGAGGCGATTTTTGCGAGCGGGCCGAATGTCTGACCCTCAAACGCTGCTACCTGAAATTCACAACCTTCCAATCCACTCGCTGACGCATCGCGCATGGTGAATGCAACGGCAAATTTGCCACCGGGCATGGCGAGGGTCTGCAACGATTTGCTGACTTCGGCTGAGAATTTTTTGGCGGCCGCTTGACGAGCCTTGGTGAGTTTCCTGGCGACATCCAAAAAGGCGGCTTCGGCAGCTTGTTCTTTGGCGATCAATTCTTCAAGTGATTGGCCGCCACCGAGTGCGGCGAGGCGATCGCGTTTTTGCTGGAGAAATTCCGGGATGCGGGCGGGCTCGATACGAAATTTGCGGGCGATGTCGTGCACATCACTGATCGAGCGATCCAAGTCGGCGAGGCGTGCCGGATCCACATCCAGTCGCCGCAAATAATGCCGCAGACCGGAAACCGCTTCGCGTAATTCCACACTGGCGCTGTTGATGAGCGCCACGGTTTCATTCAGCGCCGGGTCGGTTTCCGCAGCGTGATTCAAATCTGTGACTAGTGCATCAATCTGGCCGATGGCGGCATTGTCAGCTTCGGCCAAACCATCAATGGCGGCTTCGGTGGAGGCAATCAGCGCGGCAGCGTTGGCGAGGCGGCGCTGATCGGCGAGTGTTTCCTGCCAATGGCTCACACTGAAATTGAGTCGTTCAATTTCGCTGATTTGCCAAGTGAGGTCTTCAAATTCGCGGGCGATCGCAGCTTCGTTGGCGGCACGGACGGCGCGGATATTGGCGAGCTGTGACCAGCTGTGATGGGCAGCGGCGGTGTCGGTGAGCAAACCATCGTTTTCGGCAAAATCATCAAGTAATGCCAATTGGGCATCGCGTTTGAGCAGCGTCTGGTGTTCGTGCTGGCCGTGAATATCGACCAGCCGTTCGGACAAATCGCGCATTTGTGAGAGGGTCACACTGGTGCCATTAATGAACGACTTGGAACGGCCGGAAGCATCAATGACGCGTCGGAACAGGCACACGTTGACATCGTCATCGGCCAATTCGTTATCCGCCAACCAGCGGCGCGCGACTTGATTAGACGTTAAATCAAACTCCGCCGATATTTCCGCGCGGTTCTGTCCGACCCGCACCGGGTTGCCGTCGGCGCGTGCGCCAAGTGCAAGTGACAGGGCGTCAATCATGATCGATTTGCCCGCACCGGTTTCCCCGGTCAGGGCGGTAAAACCGGCTTCAAAATCGAGCTCAAGGCTGTCAACAATAACAAAGTCGCGGATAATGAGGGAGCGCAGCATGGGAACGGTGGGTTCGTATATATATTAAAAATTCGGGTGGGACAAAAACAGTGGCGGCAATGAATGACGTTCCGGCCGTGTTCAGGAATTGCGCTCCGTCCAATGTAACTTGGTGCGCAGCATCGAGTAATACGAGTGCCCAATCGGGTGCAATAAGCGTAGTGGATTGACGTATCCACGCACAATCACCACGTCATCGGTCTCCGGATCAAAAAATGATTGCACATCAAAATTGACCCGTGAATTGTGGGCACGTATCAAACGAATTCGCACCTCACTGTGGCTGGGGATGGCCACCGGCCGATTGGACAACGTGTGCGGCGAAATCGGCACCAGGCCAATCGCCGGCAGACTGGGATGCAGAATCGGTCCGCCGCTCGACAAGGCATAGGCGGTTGAGCCGGTGGGGGTGGTGACAATCAAACCATCAGCACGCAGGCTATAGACAAATTCGCCATTCACCTCGACTGCAAATTCGATCATCGTGCCCATGGCCCCGCGGCTGACCACCACGTCATTCAGCGCCACCGTGGCAAAAATAGATTTGCCATTGCGGGTGACATCGGCATCGAGCAATAAGCGCGACTCTTCGGTGAATCCACCGCTGAGAATCGCCGCCATCATCGGCTCCATGAATTCAGCGGGAATATCGGTCAAAAATCCGAGGGTGCCGAGATTAATGCCAATCAACGGCACTTTTTTATCGGCGACCAGACGGGCAATGCCCAACAGGGTGCCATCGCCCCCCAGCGCGATCACCAGGTCGGCCGCATCAAGCAAGATTGGCAATGGCAGCGCGGCGTCCGGCGGGGTATTGGCGAGTCTGGCGGTGGCAGAATCCATGCGCACCGTCATACCCTGAGCCTTTAAGAACAGGTGTAATTGGTTGAGCGGCTTGGCCACCCCCACCCCATCGGGCTTGCCAATAATACAGACGGTTTTGAACGGTTTTGGTGTTTTTGCGGAATTTGCCATAGACCTCGATTAAATCACACTCCACCTATGGTAAAAATAGGCCTGTATATTGACCCAATAGGGTTAACCTGTCTATTTTATGGGTCGGCCTGTCCTATTTTTTAGGTTCACTTTATCAATGAACACTGTTAACCCGTTTTGCAGCCATCCAATTTGGTCTATTGCCTACGCGCCCGATCGCGCGTACCTGGGCGTCGCTTTTCCGCCCGTCGCCAATAGCCCGCTTTGGGCTTCGCCGTCGGACGAAAAATCACTCGCCCATCCACACACGCTCGAACACGTCCTCATGAATTATGCAGGTTAACGACCGCGCCCAAACCCTGCTGAAGTTTCTCGTCGAGCGATATATCGCGGACGGACAGCCCATTGGCTCGCGCACCTTGTCCAAATTCTCGGGCATGGAATTGTCAGCGGCTTCGATTCGTAACGTCATGGCCGATCTGGAGGAGATGGGCTACATCGCCAGCCCCCACACTTCCGCCGGCCGGGTGCCGACACCCAAGGGTTACCGTTATTTTGTGGATACCCTACTGACCATCCAGCCGTTACACCAGTTCGAACAAACCCAGTTGCAGGAAAGTATTCGCCCCAACGATCCGCGCCAGGTGGTGTTGGCTGCGTCGCAGTTATTGTCCGAGTTAACCCACTTTGCCGGCGTCGTCATGACCCCGCGCCGTGCGGGCATCGGCCTAAAACACGTTGAATTCATCCCGCTGGCTGAACGGCGGGTGTTGCTGATCATTGTTGCCACCGATGGCGATGTCCAAAACCGGATTCTGATCACCGAAAAAGCATTTTCGCCGGCGCAGTTGGTGGAGGCATCGAACTACATCAACACGCACTACGCCGGTGTCGATTTTGATTTGCTGAATGATCTCGTCAAAAGAGAATTGTCACAATTGCATCGCGATATTTCGACCCTGATGGCGGCGGTGGTGGAAGCACGCGGCAGCGGCTCGGATTCTTCCGGTGTGGTGGTGTCGGGCGAGCGTAATCTGCTCAACGTCAACGACATTTCATCGAACATGTCGAGTTTGAAAAAACTGTTTAATTTGTTTGAAGCCAAATCACAAATATTTGAATTGCTCGATGTTTCACAACGCGCCGATGGCGTGAAAATTTTTATTGGCGGTGAATCCGACACCATGCCGCTCGATGAATTTTCATTGGTGTCAGCACCGTATCAAGTCGATGGCGAAATTGTCGGCACGGTTGGTGTGATTGGCCCGACTCGTATGGCCTATGAACGGGTGATTCCGATTGTCGATGTGACGGCAAAATTATTGTCGTCGGCGCTTTCCCAACATTAGCCGCACCAAAAACACCTGCCGCACGGGCAACACCCCAACCAAACCCAACAAAATTGATCGTAACACCCAACCCGCCATTCTGCGGGTGTTTCCCGGCATTTTTGTCTGGAACACCCCGTCACTAAAAGACTTTAATCATTTCTCATGACCTTTGACATCGAGCCACCCTACACCCACGGCAGCCAGGCCAAGACCGGAATTCTATTGGTGAATCTTGGCACACCCGATGCCCCGACCAAATCCGCGGTGCGGCGTTATCTCAAGGAGTTTTTGTGGGATCAACGCGTGGTCGAAATTCCCCGTGCCATTTGGTGGCTGATTTTGAACGGCATTATTCTCAATGTGCGACCTGCCAAAAGTGCCGCGAAGTACGCCACCATCTGGACCAAGGAAGGCTCTCCGCTGCGTTTTTATACCGAACGTCAGGCACAAATGCTGCACGGATTTCTCGGTGAAAAAATCAAATCGCCGCTGAAGGTGGTGGCCGCCATGCGTTATGGTAATCCGAGCATCGAAGCCGGCATTGATCAACTCAAGGCGGACAATTGCACCAATATTTTGGTGCTGCCGCTTTATCCGCAGTACGCGGCCAGCACGACGGCATCGACGTTTGATCAGGTTGCTCGGGTGTTAATGAAAAAACGCAACGTGCCAGGTGTACGTTTTGTGCGCAGTTACCATGACCATCCGGCGTTTATCAGCGCCGTC
>JANPNU010000445.1:0-5508 GCA_031427615.1 Burkholderiales bacterium | reverse complement strand
GGCTTCTTGAATGCCTTTTGACAGTAGGCGTTCAACTCTCTCAAGTTTTGCCGTAGCGACTCTTGTTCGGAGAGAGTTAACATCACGGAAGTTGGCGAAGTATTCGGCGCGGCGTTGTGCTTTTTCTCAGCTTCGATCTGCGCCGCCATCTGTTCCAGTGCTTTGTGGTCGTCCTCGGTCGGCTTCAAATTTTCCTGAAGCGCCATTTCCCGCTTGAGCTTACAGGATCACCGGCGCTACTGGCGTTGATGCAATCGCCTTCGGTCTCTTTTTTGCAGCCGTCATGTGCCTCCACACTTTCACTTAAAAAGTAGCCGCACCATCCAGTGAGGGGAATCCGATTCTCGCCGAGTCCGGCTAGGCGCAGTTCTTCGGTTGAGACATCCTGAGTCGCAGCTTGCCGATGATCCACATCAGCGACAACAGATCAATATTCCACACTATGCAGACGCATACTCCACCTGCTTGATTGGCTTGATTCCCGCCAGCATTTTCGGGTCTTGATGTATCGCCCATAAATCCAGCGCCGCCTGCATGCGCAGCCAACTGTCGGCGGTGGTATTCAAAAGCTTGGCAATACGCGCCGCCATTTCAGGTGTGAGAGGGCGTTTCTCGTGCAGTATCTCCGACACGGTAAGGCGCGATACGCCGAGTCGCAACGCGAACTCCGTCTGCTTCATTTCCAGCGCGGGCAATACATCCTCCCGCAATACCGCGCCCGGATGGGTGGGGCGACGGTTCGGGTCTCTGGTCGATTTCATTAGTGGTAATCCTCCAAGTTCACATCGATTGCGTTGTCACCTTCAAAGCCAAACGTGATACGCCAATTGCCGCTCACACTGACCGCGTATTCACCTTTGCGTCCGCCTTTAAGGGGGTGGAAGCGATAACCGGGCAGGTTCATATCTTCCGGCCTCACAGCACCTTCAAGCCGATCCAGCATGCGCTCGATGCGTGGTGCGTGCTGTGCGGGAATGCCGCGATAGTCGCTGCGTTTGAAAAATCGCTCAAGGCCACGGTGCTTGAAGTTGTCGATCATTTAGGCTGTAATCCAATGGAGTCCTTTGTAATCTAGTAAAGTACAGTTGACAAGAACAGCATACGGGTCGGTGTGCGTGCTGTTAGGCAGCCTTTTTCTTCGCTGATCGGATTGGAACGACCTCGCCAGTCGATTGCACTGTGTCGATGTAGTCCGACCATTGCTGCATCATTTTCTTGCGCTCTGGCAGGTACTCGGCGCGGTTGTACGCCGCCCGCACATCGTCGCGCTCGCCGTGCGCCAGTTGCCGCTCGATCACGTCAGAGCGGTAGCCTGTCTCATTCAGGATGGTGCTTGCGACCGCACGGAAGCCGTGCCCGGTCATCTTGCCTTTGTAACCCAAGCGATAGAGCGCAAACAGCATCGTGTTATTGCTCACTGGCTTGTCACGGTTGCGACCGGGAAACACAAATCGGCTGCCGCCGCCGATTTCCTTCAACTCCTTGAGCATCGCGATGACTTGGCGCGATAACGGAACAAGGTGTTCTTGCTTCATTTTCATGCGACTTGCGGGAACCTTCCACATTGCGCCGTCAAGATCGAACTCCGACTCTTCCGCGCCGATCAGTTCATTAGTGCGAACAAATGTATTTGCCAGCAATTGCAGCGCCAGCCGGGTTTGTTTGTCGCCTATTTCATCGTAGCCAGCAATCGCACGAAGCAAGGTGGGTAATTCTTCCGGCCTGACTGCGGCTTGCTTCTTTGACTTGTGAGGAGTGAGCGCACCGCAAAGGTCTTTGCTGATGTCATTTTTGCAACGCCCGGTCGCCACACCATAACGGAACACCTGCCCGCACACAGACAGTACGCGGTGTGAGAGATCGTGCGCGCCGCGCCCTTCAATCTTGCGAACGGCAGCGAGTAATTCAGGCGCTTCAATATTCGCGATGGGCCTACGTCCCAAGAGAGGATAGATGTTCTTTTCGAGGCGGCGCTTCACGTCAAGCGCATGGCTCGCAACCCATGTGTGAACTTGCTTTGCGTGCCACTCTTGAGCGACGGCCTCAAAGGAATTTTCTAGGCTCAGCTTCGTGCGCAGCTTGTCTGCTTTGCGTTCTGCTGATGGGTCGAGCTTGTTGTCCAGGTGCTTGCGCTCGGCTTCGCGTTTGGTGCGCGCGGCCTTCAATCCCACGTCGGGATAGACGCCCAGCGACAATGATTTTTCCTTGCCACTTTGCCAATAACGGAGCCGCCAATACTTGCGGCCATCCGCGTAAACCCAGAGATATAGACCATCTCCGTCCGAGAGTTTGCGAATGGATTTGCCTTCGCTCGTGGCGTTTTTGCACTTAGGATCGGTCAGCATCGCGGTAACTTTCTACGGCACCGTGGTAACTTCCCCAATTTTTACCACGGTTTACCACCGGATGCAAGCGAACGCTATTTGACCATTCCGAACGATCTAAGTGAAAAATCCCCAGTGAGGACTGAGGATTTGCGTGCTTTACAGTACAATTTTGAACTAGACTCTGGCGGAAGGTGTGAGATTCGAACTCACGGACAAGTCGCCCTGTCGCTGGTTTTCAAGACCAGTGCCTTAAACCGCTCGGCCAACCTTCCATGGCGGCATTTTATCACCGAACTCGCCCGTCTTGACTCACCTTGGACGCGAAAACAGGGTGGCAAGCCTAATAGTGCGAATTGTTTGATGGCAACGGGTCAGGTGCAAAAAGTGGCGGTGGATTGTTTTGAAAAAGTGTCCCTCTTCGTGCCACGAACCGATCTTAACGTTGGGGTTTTCATACACGCTTAAGCAAATTGTGGTTTAAACTAGCCACGACTTCCGGGAAACTTATTCGAGCGATCCCGGTCTTAGTGTCACTGCTGTTTTTTTGAAGGGATTAACCACTATGCCAAACGATATTCAATCCATGACCCCCACTACCCCCACTACCGCCGGTTCTGCTGGCGCAATGGGCGCGGCACAAAGCCGGGTACTGCGCAATACGTACATGCTGCTGGGCTTGTCGCTGGTTCCGACTGCATTGGGCGCCATGCTCGGCACAACAATGAATTTTTCGTTTTTTGCCGGCTCACCCGCAATCGGTTTTATTGCCTTCCTCGCGATCGCGTTCGGATTTTTTTACGGCATCGAAAAAACCAAGAACAGCGCCTGGGGCGTGGTTATCCTGCTTGGCTTCACCTTCTTTATGGGCCTGATGTTGTCACGCTTATTGGGCCAGGTGTTGGGACTGTCAAACGGCGGTCAACTGATCGCGCTTGCTGCGGGCGGAACGACGGTGATCTTTTTCGCCATGTCCACCCTTGCTGCCACGATCAAGCGGGATCTCACCAGCATGGGCAAGTTTTTGTTTATCGGCATGGTCATTTTGCTGCTGGCGGTATTTGCTAATATTTTTCTACAAATTGCCGCGTTGACATTGACTATCATGGTCGTTGCAATTGGTATTTTCTCGGCGTTTTTGATGTATGACATTAATCGCATCATTACCGGCGGCGAAACCAATTACATCTCGGCAACCCTGTCGATTTATTTAAGCATTTACAACATCTTCGCAAATTTGTTGGATTTGCTTGGAATTACTAACTCGGATTAACCGCGACTGTTGCAAAAAAACGGCCACACAAGTGGCCGTTTTTTTTCGTTCATCGCATAGGATTGAAAGATTTCCGATGGGAACTTGTCTAAAAACCTGCCCTTTACCGGCGTCCCGCGGGAGACACTGCGATAAAGACCGGGTTTCAATTTTTGGTCGCCATTGAACCCGCAACATAAATTGGGCGCTTGCCTACGCAGGGGAGGGAGGTTTTTAGAAATTACCCCGATTGCAAACTCCTTTATTGACGCGGTTTTTCACCATGTTTATCGTGTGAATGCGCGTCACACATAGAGTTTCAACATTTAATCACGATCAAAAATGGCAATCGACTCCACGTGAGTCGTGTGTGGAAACATATTCACCACACCTGCGGCCGTGAGTCTGAAACCATTTTGATTGACCAATACATCGGCGTCTCGCGCTAGGGTCGACGGGCTGCAGGAAACGTACACGACGCGTTTTAACTCCGGTCGCAATTCACGCGTCAGTAATTTGCATACTTCCAACGCCCCGTCGCGCGGCGGGTCGATCAACATTTTGTCCACCCTAGGCACACGCGACATTGCCTGTTGCTGATCGGTATACAGATCGGCGGCAAAAAAACTGGTGGCCGACGTCAAATTATTGCGGGCCGCGTTTTCGGCGCCACGCAGCGTTAAGGATTCACTGCCCTCGACACCTATAACGGTCGCCCCACGTCTGGCAATCGGCAGTGTAAAATTACCCAGCCCACAAAATAAGTCGGCGATCTGTTCACCCGGCTGTGGGTCGAGCAAATCAACCGCACGCTCGACCATCAAACGATTCACGGCGTGGTTCACCTGGGTAAATTCGGTTGGTCGGAAATTGAACTCAAGATCAAACTCCGGCAAGGTGTAGGTCAACTCCGGCATATCCATTGGATACCACGGCACTGCGGTCTCCGGCCCCTTCACTTGCAGCCAGAATTGCAAACGATGTGATGCCCGATAACGATCGGCAAACGCCTTTAACCTGGCCTCATCCGCGGGCGTGAGGGTATCCATAATTCGCAACACCAGAGCGGTCACATTTTCGCCGACCGCAACTTCAATTTGTGGCAGTCGATCACGAATGTCGAGACTGGTCATGACTTCGCGCAGCGGGTCGATCAATTGCCCCAGACCACCCGCCAACACTTCGCAGGAATGCATATCAGCGACAAAGCTGGACTTGCGTTCACGAAATCCGACCAATACGCCGCCTTTTTTTGCCACGTAATGTACCGACATCCGCGCACGATGACGATAAGCCCATTGGGCGGCATAAATGGGTGGCAGGATCCGTTCGGGCGCGACTTTACCGATGCGCGCCAGGTTGTCTTCCAATACCCGCTGCTTACTGGCAACTTGTAATTGCGGCGTGGCGTGTTGCAGGGCACAGCCACCGCAGATTTCAAAGTACCGACAACGGGCAACGACCCGGTCAGATGAAAATTGTCTGATCGCGACCAAACTTGCCGTTTCGAAGTGCTTTTTCTTGCGAGAAGGTCGGTAGATTACTGTTTCGCCGGGCAATGCCGCTTCAATAAAAATGACCTTGCCGTCAACATGCGCGACTCCGCGCCCTTCGTAATCAAGTGACTCAATTTTGGCCACAAATGGTTCGGCGCGGTCGGTTACGGCTGGGTTGGGTACGACAGGAGGTGCAATTGGGGGATGCAGGGTTTCCACGAACAGCCGATCAAATTATTGGGATTGAGGAGACCAATTATCCTAGAAACGGCAGTTGGATGGGTGTGAGTGTGTGTTTTTGCGGGTTTCTGGCCAGGCCTCATTTGGCAACAGCGACGCGGCAACCTGCACGTTGCAAGCAGGAGCAACACCGCCAGGGAGTCGCAAAAACGTACCATCGCACCCGTCGCGCTCTCACCCAAAAGGTGAACCTGTT
>JANPNU010000444.1:0-1606 GCA_031427615.1 Burkholderiales bacterium | reverse complement strand
ATCTAGAATGAAAATAATTATCCTTGGCGCCGGGCAAGTGGGCTCCTCAGTGGCCGCTAATCTGGTCAGCGAGGCCAATGATATCACCGTGGTCGACACCAACATGGAATGTCTGCAAAATTTGCAGGATCGTCTCGACTTGCGCACCGTATGCGGCCATGCCTCTCATCCCGAAGTACTAAGACACGCGGGCGCAGAAGATGCCGACATGATTCTGGCTGTCACCAACAGTGACGAGACCAATATGGTGGCGTGCCAGATCGCACATGTGCTGTTCCACACGCGCACCAAAATCGCGCGCGTACGCTCCACCGAATACCTGAGCTTTCCTCAGCTATTCAAGGAGGGTGCTTTTCCAGTAAACGTACTGATCAGCCCCGATCAAGCTGTCACAGAGTATATCCAACGGCTCATTGAATATCCTGGAGCTTTGCAGGTACTGGACTTTGCTGATGGCAAAGTACGTCTGGTCGCTGTGCGTGTTCATTACGGTGGCCTTTTGCTGGGACGGGAACTGCGTGCCCTGCGCGAACACATGCCCGGCATCCAGACTCGTGTTGCAGCGATTTTCCGCCGCGATAAACCGATCGCTCCCGAAGGCAATACCGTGATTGAGGTTGATGATGAAGTATTTTTCATCGCTGCAAAAAAAGATATCCGCGCGGTAATGGGTGAACTGCGTCGCCTCGATCAGCCCTTCAAACGCATCATGATCGCTGGCGGAGGCAACATCGGCAAACGCCTCGCCAAAGCTCTGGAAAATGATTACCAGGTTAAAGTCATTGAGCACAATCCGCAACGCGCACGGCATCTATCAGAAGAACTGAAGAAAGCCACGGTATTGCTGGGTGACGCTACTGACGAAGATTTGTTGAATGAAGAAAATATTGAAGCAACCGACGTATTTTGTGCGCTCACCAATGACGATGAAGACAACATTCTCTCCGGTATGCTGGCCAAGCGCCTGGGCGCACGCAAAGTAATGGCGCTGATTAACCGCTCAGCCTATGTTGATCTGGTAGAGAGTGGCACGATTGATATCGCTATATCACCCCATCAGGCCATGATTGGCAGCTTGCTCGCTCATGTGCGGCGCGGTGACGTGGCCGTGGTGCATTCGTTGCGGCGTGGTGCGGCGGAAGCCATCGAGGCTATCGCACACGGCGATCGAAAATCTTCCAAAGTGGTAGGCCGCGCTATTCAAGATATTAAGTTACCGCCCGGCACCAACATCGGTGCGATTGTGCGCCAGGATGAAGTAATCATCGCCCATCACGACACCGTCATCGAGGCGGAAGATCACGTGATTCTATTCCTGGTAGACAGAAGCCGCATCAGAGATGTAGAGCGCTTGTTTCATGTCAGCGCAACATTTCTTTAGAGGCCCTCCCCTACAATGCAACTTACCGCCATTCAACGCATTCTCGGTTTATTGCTGATGCTGTTCAGCATTACCATGCTGCCACCTGTTGCCGTGTCTTACTGGTATGCCGACAACACACAGGATGCATTTTTTATGGCTTTTGCACTAACCTTTCTTGCCGGCCTGTTTTGCTGGTTACCGGCACGCACCTATCGCAAAGAACTACGCCTGCGTGACGGCTTC
>JANPNU010000443.1:0-7023 GCA_031427615.1 Burkholderiales bacterium | reverse complement strand
AAGTCAGGTCCTTTTTAACGGCACCAATCTGTTGACGTTACCAATAAGCGAGGTTCGAAAAATCCGCGGCAAGGATATTTCCGTGATTTTTCAAGAGCCAATGACCTCACTCAATCCGGTGTTCACTTGCGGTGACCAGATCGCCGAAACCTTGCGATTACACACCACGATGTCACGCAAACAGGCGTGGAGCCGTGCGGAAGAATTGATGAATGAGGTCGGTATACCCGAGCCGCGTTTGCGCATGCATTCGTTCCCGCACGAAATGTCGGGCGGACAACAGCAGCGGGTCATGATCGCGATGGCGATTGCTTGTGAGCCCAAATTGCTGATCGCGGACGAGCCGACCACGGCGCTTGATGTGACCATTCAAAAGCAGATTCTCGATTTGATTGCCAAGTTGCAAAAGAGTCACCATATGTCGGTACTGTTTATTACCCACGATTTGGCGGTGGTGGGTGATATCGCCGATCACGTGGTGGTGATGCAGCAGGGTGAAATCAAAGAGATGGGCACGGCCAAGGCGATTTTTGAGGCACCACAGCACCCCTATACCAAGGCATTGTTATCCTGTCGGCCAAACGTTAATTCCCGGCCGAAGCGTTTGCCGGTCATCGACGACTTCATGCGGCCGGAAGGCTTGCGTCCGGAAAATCTGGAACAGCGGTCACGCGGTTATGTCAGCACCGATGAGTTTGTGCTGGAAGTCAAAAACCTGTCGAAGATTTTTAAACTCAAAGATGGATTTTTTAAGACCAAGGATGTCGTCGCGGTTAAAGGCGCGTCATTCAAACTTGCCCGCGGAAAAACGCTCGGGTTGGTGGGTGAGTCCGGCTCCGGGAAAACCACCGTTGGTCTGACATTAATGCGATTGCATGGTGCCACGGGTGGCGAAGTATTGTTTGATGGCATTGATTTGCTGAAGCTCTCCGAAGCGGAGATGATGAAATACAAACGGCGCATTCAGATTGTGTTTCAGAATCCCTATGCGTCATTGAATCCGCGTTTTACCGTGGGACAAATTCTGCTCGAGCCGATGATCATCCACAACATCGGCGCCAACGAACAAGAGCGGGTGCAATTGGCGATGGCGTTGTTAAAACGTGTCAGCATGCCGGAAGTGTCGTTTTACAAATACCCGCATGAATTTTCAGGCGGGCAACGGCAACGGATTGCCATCGCCCGGTGCCTGACGATGAAGCCGGACGTGTTGATTTGTGACGAGTCGGTGTCGGCGCTGGATGTGTCGGTGCAGGCGCAGGTGCTCAACCTGCTGCAGGATCTGCAGGATGAATACAACATGAGCTATATCTTTATTTCGCACGATCTGGCGGTGGTGAAATACATTTCCGATCAGGTCATGGTCATGTCGGAAGGTGACGTGATTGAAGTTGCCAATTCAGACGAAATTTACCTGAACCCACAGCAGGAATACACCAGGAATCTGTTGGCTTCGATTCCGAAGGGCTGGGACGGTACCCGTAGCGCCGCCGTCGCGGCATAGGCAATCGAATACGGAATGATGGCTGGTATTGAAACACCAGGCCAGCCAATCGTTTTCAGCCGTTTTCATCTGATTCGCCGCTCTGATATTGGTGTTTCGTTTTGAAACGCGGCGCTGCGATTTGCCCCAACACGCGGCCTATTTTTAGGCCGCCGCGAAACAAGCCTGCATATTTCACGGGTCGGCCACGCTTTGCTTAGCGCCTTGCCCATGAAATATGCTGCTAGGGCGACACCTTTAGTCGCATACCGGTTTTTAACGCCGACTTGGCAGACAACTTGTTCCAGGCGAGCAAGTTGGCCACGCTGGTATTAAATTGTTTGGCAAGGGCAAAAAGCGTGTCACCGGCTCGCACCATATGAATTCGGCTGGCGCTGCCACTGCTCACAATCCGACTCGATCCGGAATTTTTCGTCGCCTTGGCTGAATTGTTGGATGCCGCCGTGGGCGGCGCATCCGCTTCAGCCCATTCTGGCTGGGCCGTCATTTGTGCGATGTTTGGCACTTGCAGCAACTGACCGATTTTTACTGAATTTCCCGTTAATTGATTCAGAGTTTTTAAATCATCCAATGCAATGTCGCCACGCCTGGCAATGGAAAATAGTGTGTCACCTTTCGCGACGGTATAAGTGACATGGCCGGCGGTCACTGACGTTTGACTGGTCGGCACAACGGCTGCCACGGATGCAACGGCTGTCACGGTAAGGGCTGCGATGACCTTGCCTGGCACCACGGATGCCAGTCGCAGGTTTTCCCGGTTGACGATGCCAATGTTGGTCGGACCGTCATCACCCATTGTGGCCGAACCTGACAACCCACGTTTCATGCTCACTTTTTTGTCAAACGTTTCACTGATTGCCTGTGCCTCCTTTAAATTCGGCGCCATAAATGTGATCGGCTGGGTCAATTTGCCTTTGCGTTCCTTAAATGGACCGTTGGTCGCGCGCAGGTATGAGGTGGTCATGCCGTGACTTCGCGCGACGGCATCCACTGATTGCCCACGATTGGCCTTGACGGTGATCCACGAGACCATCGGCCCGTTTAGGGATTGATATAAATCCAGATTTGACTTAAAAGTATCGGCTTTTTCTGTGGGCACTAAAAAATAGCCGGTGCCGGTAGCCGCAACCGGTTTATTAAACGAAGGATTCAGTTGGGCAAATTCTACTTCGGGCATTTCCGCCAAACGCGCCGCGAGTTTCACGTCGATTTTTTCCGGTGCATCAACCTGCACAAAATAAGGGATGTTCTCCACGGCAGGCAAATCAATTCCATAACTTTGTGGTGACAGGATGATATTTTTGACCGCGATTAATTTCGGCACATAAGCACGGGTCTCGTTAGGCAAATTCAGGCTGGCAAAATCGGTCGGTTTGCCACGGCGCTGATTGGCGGCAATCGCGCGGCCGACACAGCCTTCGCCACAGTTATAGGCTGCAAACGCCAGCTCCCAGGAATTAAACATGCCATGCAGTTTGGTCAGATAGTCGAGGGCGGCATTGGTTGACAGCAACACATCGCGGCGATTGTCGGTTAACCAGTCTTGTTTCAGGCCAAAGTGTTTGCCGGTGGACGGAATAAATTGCCACATGCCGGACGCATGCGAACGGGAGTAGGCCTGCGGGTTAAACGCGCTTTCGATGATTGGTAGCAACACAACTTCGGTCGGCAAGCCGCGACGTTCGACTTCTTCAATGATGTGATACATATAACGCGAGCCACGTTCGACAAACCGTTTGATGTAATCCGGCCGGTTGGCATACCAAAGTTCTTGTGCCTGCACCTGAGTGGACGTCATATCGGCCATCACAAACCCACGGCGTACCCGTTGCCACACATTGGTATCGACCCATGGCTCAAAGGTCGCAAAATCATTGCGCCCCTCGATAAATGGATGGCGGGCAATGGGTGTTGTTGCGAGCAGTTCAGCTCGTGCCGGGCTCATTTGGATCTCGGCGGTGGCCACAATGGTCGGCGTGTCGACGGTGGTGCAGCCGCTTAAAACAAATAGTGCGGCCAGAAGAGGGCCAAGCAGGGCGGCAATGGGCGGTGTGTCGGCAAGTCGGCGGGCAGAATCAAAGTGAAATCTCATGGCGCCATTATCCTAGAAACCATCGCTGTTGGTAACCACCTTTGAATACATCGTATAACTTATTGAATGTATTGAACTTATTGGGTCTAAATGCACCTCATTCACGCATTCACGTGCGCGCGGCTACAGCGTCAGTGAAAAATCCTTCACCACGGCACCCGGCAACCGAGCCGAGTCGGTTGACCGTTCCCCATAACTGCCCGCGTCCATCAGCCAATCACACTCGCGGGTCAAACCGAGCAAATTATCACCCAGTACGCGATACACGGAATCGTCAAAACGCATCACATTGAGCGGCGCCTGAATTTCGCCGTTTTCAACCCAGAACGTTGCAAACCGCGTCATGCCGGTCATGCGGCAATTGCCGCGATCCGAGTAGTTCAAATACCAAAGATTGCCGATCAACAATCCGGTGTCGAGAGTTTTTAGCACCTCGTCCCGGGCAAGCGTGCCAGGCGCCATCGACAAGGATTCGGGTGTTTCGCCGGCATTGGCACCATTGGTGGTGATGTTGAATTCCTTGGCCGTACGAGGGCTGATGAGTGCACCACGATGTTGACCGTTTGTAATGAGTTCGACCTCGGCATCCTTGGTAAAACCATCGCAGTTAAACATGGGCGCCACACCCAGTTGTGACGCCTCGGTGAGGGAGATGGCCGCATTGAGACGGGCGCTGCCGTCCTCGAGCTTGAGCAACGGGCTTTGTTTGTTACGCTGTGATTTTGCGCCAAAGCCACCCCAACTCAGCAGGCCAACGACTTCACCGAGCGCCGATGGGCTAAGGTAGGCGCGATATTGGCCGGGCGCCAATGTTTTGGCGGGACGTTGCAATACATCCAGTTGTTCGATGGACGATTGCATTTTTTGCGTGAAGGCAGCACCCTCCCAATGGGTCCCGGTATAGCTGTTTTTGACGGCTTTGTCGGCGGCGTGGTACAGGCACCAATCAAAATTGAAGTTATCAACTCGATGCCAGTTGCGCTGACCCAGTGAATTGGCAAACCCCTTGTAGATTGCACCGGACGCATAGATGCCAACCAAATCCCGCTTGTTGCCCGCGCCGATGATTTCTCCCAGCATGGCATCGTCGGCGGGCAGGCTGGCATGGCCGATGTGCTCGGACGACGCTGGTTCGATGTTATAGAGCAGGTAAGGGTCGGCGGGCAACGATAACAGTGTCAAACGCAATTGAGCCAGCGATGCATCGCACATTGACTGGTCCTGACCGGCTTCACCCGTTAAGGAAAGGGTGGTGTCGGCACGACGATCGTTGGCGATGAGCGAGACGCTCAGATACATTTGTTTGACCGATCCCGCCTGACGCACGGCGTTTTTATTAAAACGCACAAAATTGGAATCTTCGGCGGACAGATAGGCGAGAAAGGTTTCACCGACATGGGTCTGGTGGTGCAGATGGTCGGCGAGCTGATAAAAGTAGGTTTGCATGTGATTTTTGATTAAAAATTGTTTAAGCCGTGATGCAGTGGTCAATGGCGGGCGAAAAAAGACGTGCTGGCTGGATTGTGACGACGGCAATGGCGCTCACTCGCCCGCTAGTCTTCGCCACCAAACACATCGATGTTGGAAAACTTGCAGGCCGGGCTGGCGTGTCCAACACGAATCACCTGATTGGGCTCCCCTTTGCCGCAAAACGGGGTCCCCATGATTTCCTGTGTATCCGCATTCCCCACCGCGCTCAGGTTGCGCCAGAACGTCGCCGAAATTCCCCGATAGTTTGGATTCTTGACTATCTCTGCGAGTTTGCCGTCGGTGATGCGCTGGCCGATTTCACAGCCGAATTGAAATTTATTACGCGAATCGTCAATCGACCAGGAAACGTTGGTGCGCATCAGCACGCCGTTTTCAATCGACGCAATCATGTCGTCCAATGATGTGCTGCCGTTTTCAATATTCAAATTCGACATGCGGTCAATGGGCGGACGATTCCATGCGCAGGCGCGCGCGGTGGCCACACCCGGCATACTGGCACGCGCCTGGGAAATCGTGCCACCCAACGGCCGCTGCAAAATGCCGTCCTGGATGACCAGTTCCTTATGCGCCTGGGTGCCGTCGTCATCAAACGCAAAACTCGCGTATTGCGCACTCATGGTTGGATCGTAGCTGACGTTGAGCAATGACGACCCGTATTGGTAATGACCGAACATATCGAGGGTGACAAAACTGGTGCCAGCGTAATTGCGTTCGTCGCCCAAAATGCGATCGAGTTCCAACGGGTGGCCGATGGATTCGTGAATCTGCAGCATCATTTGATCCGGCATCAGAATCACGTCCATTTTGCCAGTCGGACAATTGGCTGCCGTCAACAGTTGCAAGGCTTCATCCGCGGTTTGTTTGCCCGCGCCTTGAAAGCCAGCGCGATCGATGATTTCAATGCCGCCCTGCTGGCAAAAACCGTTGTAGCGTCCGCCAAACGAACGGGTTTGTGATTCGCCATCGGCAAAAGCGGTCACCATCAGCGACGGCACCAAAAAATCCCACTCTTGATCAATCATGCCGCCATCAGCAGTCACAAATAGCTGCTTGGTATGGGTGGTCCAAAAACTCGCCGACCAATCAACGATACGATCGTCAATTTTGCAAGCCGCACTTTCTTGTTGTAATAGGGCGATTTTGTCGAGCAGGGAGACGCTGGCCGGTGGTTGCTTGACCACGCTGCGGTAGGCGCCGCGTGCCATTTTTTCCTGCGATTGCATGATGGCCGAATAGTCCGTAACCGAGCGCGACGCGGTCAAGTGTGCCCACTGTAACGCGCGCTGCGCGGCCTCCCGCAGACCACTTTCGGTTAAATCGCTGGTTGCCGCGTAGCCAAGCCCACCCTTGTCTATCACGGTAATCATCACGCCGCGATCGATGCTGGTGGTTGGTGGTTCGACGACGTTTTGCTGCACCGTCAGGCGTTCGGTCGATTCTTCGACAAACCGAAATGAACAAAAGTCACAGGCAGGGGCGATGCGCTTAAAAATCGATTCGAAGGAGGCGGTCATGGTGAGCTGGCAATCAGGAAAGGGTGCCATTGTAACAAGCTCGGCGGGTTCGGGTGGGGCTCCCGCCTTGACCGTCACGCGCCGGGCGGTCCATTCCGACTTTTTAAGCCCTTCGTCACGGTCATTGAAACTATCGGTCGGATGGTGTAATGTTCTCTGACAAAAGTGCATGCTCGAGCCGGGCAGACCGGACGATCATTTTGTGATCATGCACAAATAAATAACCAGCTGCAAATTGGCTATCGCCATCAGGGAGACGCAATGGATTCGACTTTTTGTGATCATCGTGGTTATCGTGGTTATCTTGTTTTGTTGTTGCTTTTTGTTGAGAAATTGCTGGCATCAATCGGCACGGTGAATGTCGCTCGCAGCACATTCATCGCACGACTATTCCCACCCGCATTGCTGGTGGTGTTTACTCT
>JANPNU010000442.1:0-5299 GCA_031427615.1 Burkholderiales bacterium | reverse complement strand
GCCATGCAGGGCTTGCCGAGTCGATGGGCGTGTGATGAGTCGATGGGCGTGTGATTTTTCGTTCGACTGACCACGGCATAGCTGGCCGTAGTGGGCAAATGAGCACGGCAAGAGAACGGAAAAGCGCATGTTCAGCGGCTTGCTATCGAGCGCAAAGGCCCATGTTCAATGCAAACCAAATTGGACATGCAAAGTGCGTTGAAATTTCATGGACAAGGCGCTAAGCAAAGCGCGGCCGACCCGTGAAATATGCAGGCTAAAATATCGGAATCATGACATTCCCCCATCACCCCCCCGCCGCCGGGACACGGTCCGCATTGTCCGTGTATTGCGAAATCAATTTTCCGAAACTGCCAACATTGACCGCCGATGAGCGGATTTGTCATGCTTTTCGCGATCCTGTGGCAATTCATGTTGCCCGTCGAAACGATGAGGTCATGGCCGTGCTGCGCGCGGTTGAAGCAGCCGCTGCGCATGGTCATTGGTGTGTGGGATTTGTTGCGCATGAGGCCGCGCCTGCGTTTGACCGTGTCTTGGTGACCCACGCGGCGGGTGCGGGTCCGCTGGCCTGGTTCGCTGAATTTGCAGACGGCGATTTGGTTGTGCCGGCGGTGCCAAACAGCGGCGGATTTTCAGTCGGCGCTTGGCAACGGGATACCCCGCCGGACGTTTTTGCCGCCGCGGTCGAGTCGATCCGTGCTGATATTGCCAATGGTCGTTTTTATCAGGTGAATTACACCACCCGTTTAAATGCCGATTTTGGCGGCGATTCGTTGGTCTTTTTCCGCGCCTTGCAACACGCCCAGCCAAATGGTTATCAGGTTTATATCGACGCCGGCAATTTTCAATTGCTGTCGGTTTCACCTGAATTGTTTTTTTCCATGCGCGCACAGGCAGACGGCAGCCGTGTTGTCACCACCCAGCCAATGAAAGGCACGGCACCACGTGGCGACACCGACGCCCTGGATGCGGCCATCGCGGATGCCCTGACCCACTCTCCCAAGGAGCGGGCCGAGAATCTGATGATTGTTGATTTATTACGCAGCGATCTTTCACGAATTGCGAAAACCAACAGTGTGGAAGTGCCGCATTTGTTTTCATTACATCCACTGCCATCCGTGTGGCAAATGACCTCCACCGTGCGGGCGACATTACGCGCTGGAAAATCGCTGGTAGATGTGTTTGCCGCGTTGTTCCCCTGTGGCTCAGTGACAGGCGCACCCAAGGTTGAGGCGATGAAAGCGATTCGAGAGTTGGAGACGACGCCGCGCGGCGCCTATTGTGGCGCGATTGGTTATGTTTCGCCGTCCGGTGAGTTGGCGGCGACGGACAGTCAAGCCGCCGCCTGTTTTAACGTTGGAATTCGCAGCGTGTGGATTGACGGTGGAAGGGCAAGCTGCGGTGTGGGCAGCGGCATCACTTATGATTCAACCGTTGCCGGTGAAGCGGCGGAGCTCGCCTATAAAACCCGGTTTGTCGAACGCGCGTCCAAGCCGTTTGAATTATTGGCAACGTTGCGCCTGGAAAATGGGGCGTACGCTTTACTGAATCGCCATCTCGCGCGTCTGACCCATTCGGCGCGACACTTCAGATTTGAATTGGCAAGCGGGGCGGCGCTCGCCAGCCTGAATCGGCTGAAGGAGCAATATCCACAAGGAGTTTGCCGGGTAAGTCTGACGGTAAATGCGTGTGGTGATTGTCACGCCAACGCCGTTCCACTGGATGCTTTGCCGATTGAGCGACGGGTACGGCTTGCGAGGTCGCCCGTATCGCGTTTTGACGAATTTTTAAGCCACAAAACCACCCGACGCGACGTATACGAGCAACACGCGCCGGCAGATGGAGAATGGGATACGTTGATGTGGAACGAAGAGGGCGAGCTGACCGAATTCACCCGCGCCAATTTAATTCTCGATATTGACGGGCGACGCCTGACGCCGCCCCAGTCAAGCGGGTTATTAAACGGCACCTTGCGCGATGAATTAATTGCCAGCGGTCGGCTTCAGGAGCAGGTGTTGGTTGCAGCTGATTTGCAGCGGGCACAAAAAATTTGGTGGGTGAATGGCTTGCGCGGCGAGGTGTGGGTCAGATTGGCGTGAATGCCACGCCATCAATCGCGGGACGGTCGGTAAAAGGCACTGGGCGACAGGCTAAAATACCCCTATGCATCATTTGCACCCCACCGCGAGTGGCATCGACCAAGTCGCTGCCAACAAGTCCGTCATGCGTCGAACAATCGGGCTGGCGCGGGATGGCATTGACCCGTCTGCACGAGTGCATCAGACGCATCGCTGCCTGACGCAACTCTTGACATTGCCAGCGTATCAGCGCGCGCAACGATTGTTGTGCACCGTGAGTTTTGGCAGCGAGCTGGACACCAGTGGCATCATTGATCGGGCGCGTGCCGACGGCAAACACGTCGTGTTGCCACGAGTGGACAAATCGTCGGCAGATTTATTGTTATTTTTGACGGATACCGATACCCGGCTCGAAACCAGTTCATGGGGTATTGCCGAGCCACCACTGAATGCAACCACGGTTGATTCGGGCGAATTGGATCTGGTCATTGTGCCGGGCTTGGCGTTTGATCCGATGGGCAACCGACTCGGCTACGGACGGGGATATTTTGACCGGCTGCTGGCGCAATTACCGGTGCGTGCCACGCGGGTGGCGTTGTGTTTTGAATGTCAGGTGGTCGATGCAGTGCCGGTTTTGGACACCGATGAAAAAATCGATATTCTGGTTACCGCTGCCGCTGTCACACCTATACCCAAATGAAAGCTGATTCATGACCGCAAAGTTGATTGATGGCAACGTTATTTCGAAATTTTTTCGGGCGGAATTCAAGGTTCGAGTGGACCGACTGATCGCCGACGGGATGCGTCCGGGTCTGGCGGTGGTCATTGTCGGTGCGGATCCGGCGTCGCAGGTTTATGTGCGCAACAAGGCCCGGGCATGTGAATCAATTGGCATGTATTCCGAGGTGATTGCCCTGCCGGCAGATACCGCCCACGCGCAGTTGGCGCAGGTGATCACGACGCTCAACAACAATCCGGCCATTCACGGCGTGTTGGTGCAATTGCCGTTGCCAAAGGGTTTGGACGATCGCGCCGTGATTGAATCGATTGCGGCCGAAAAGGACGTGGATGGATTTCACTACGCCAATATGGGCGCATTGGTGATGGACGAAAGTCCATTCCCGCCTTGCACGCCGTTTGGTGTCATGAAAATGCTTGAGTACGAAGGCATCACCGTTGAGGGCAAACACGCGGTGGTGGTCGGCCGCTCGAATATTGTCGGCAAACCCCAGGCGATGCTGTTGCTCAAGGCGGGGGCAACGGTGACCATTTGTCATTCCAAAACCCGGGGGCTGGCAGATTTTTGTCGCAGTGCCGATATTTTAGTCGCGGCGGTCGGGCGGCCCAATTTTATTCAAGGTGGCTGGATCAAACCCGGTGCGACCGTGATTGACGTCGGCATTAATCGCCTGGCGGATGGAAAACTTTGTGGTGACGTTGATTTTGCCGAAGCCGTCAAGGTTGCGCAGGCGATCACGCCGGTGCCGGGCGGGGTGGGGCCGATGACCATTACCATGCTGCTGGGCAATACCATTCGCGCTGCAGAGCGCCGTCTGGCACCAACCCGTTTGGAGACCCGTCTTGCGTAGTTTTTCAGTTCACTGCCAGTCTTCCGCCGGTGCCCACCGCATGCATGTCACCGATTGGGGTGAGCCAACCAATCCAAATGTGTTGGTATGTGTACACGGCCTGACCCGCTGCGGACGTGATTTTGATGTGCTCGCTCGAGCCTTATCGGCGCATTACCGGGTGTTATGTCCGGATGTTGCCGGCCGTGGTGAATCGGAGTGGCTTGCCGACAAGGCAGACTACAATTTCCCACAATATGTATCGGACATGGTGCGCTTGGTGGCCAAGTCAGGAGCCAAAAAGATTCATTGGATTGGCACTTCGATGGGCGGCATCATTGGCATGGTGCTCGCCGCGCAGCCGCATTCGCCGATTACGCGCATGGTCATTAATGATATTGGCCCGTTTATTCCGAGAGCCGCCCTGGCGCAGCTGGCCGAATATATCGACGAAACGGCCAGCCCGGTTTTCCCCTCAGTCGATATTGCGGTGGCGATGGTGCGGGCGGTCAGCCCGTTTGGGCCGCTCACCGATGCACAATGGCGGCAGTTGACCCTGCCACTCATTAAACCGACTGCCGACGGCCAGTGGCAATTTAAATACGATCCCGCCATCGCCATTCCGCTCAAGACCCAGGCGATTGAAGACGTGAATTTGTATGGATTTTGGAATGAAGTGCGGTGCCCGGTGCTGGTCACCCGTGGTGCTGATTCCGATTTGTTGCTGCCAAAAACGTTTGCGGAGATGTGCGCCCGGCCAAATGTGCAAGGTTTGGAATTTGCCGACACCGGTCATGCGCCGATGTTTCAGGATGCCGGCTCAATTGAAGCAGCAAAATCTTTCCTGCTGGCCAATGATGCACCCGGCTAACATCTATTGTCGGTGCAAGAATAGCGCAGCCAATTAAATCCCCGGTAGCGTCCGATTCCAAATCAGGCCACCCTCGCCGAGGTTCGCCATCTGGTCCGAGGCGTATTGAATCGAAATTTTCCATGAGGCGTTCATTCCGGACGGGTTGGGTGCAAACGGGCGGCCTGTTTCTTCCTCGCTAATTGCTGCGGCTATTGGTTCGTTGGTCAACAGAAAACCCACTCAAAAACAAATTCATTTTTGTTCCAAACCCGGATGGATGATTTCGGTTGAATCCGCTTGGTTGCCTTGCTGCTGACGGATGCGTTCCTTGCGCTTAATTTCCAGATAGGCAACTTTTTCTATTTCATGCAATTGCTTGGGATAACGCTCGGCCGCCACAAACCAGTCGTTGAGACGTTTTTCGAATCGTCCGGATTGCGGCGTGTTCTGCGCCCCAAGGTAGGCTTCAATGGCAAGGTGATAACGCATGGTATTGCGTTCAATCAGGCCGCGCATCCCGCCGACCAGTTGCGGTTGCCCGTGACTGCTGCCCACTACGGTAAAACCAACTTTGTCCCGGCCAATCGTGCCCAGATAGGCCATCATGGCAATTTTGCTGGTCAGGCCAAAGGCGTAGGAATACGACAAATGAAAGAACGTGCCGCCCCCGGCCAGCGGCACCGCGGCAAATGTGATGCGGTAATTGTGCGTGCCGAGTGGGCCGTCGTCGGCGGTCATCATTACTTGCAAATAATCGGCTTGTTGCGCACCAATCTGCCATAAAAATGTGAGGCGATGGG
>JANPNU010000441.1:0-1791 GCA_031427615.1 Burkholderiales bacterium | reverse complement strand
GCTCATCGCCGCAAACTCGGATCGGCAAGGTGGCCAAACACGTCGGTCAAGCTGTAGAGGACCACAAAACAGAAACCGGCCAAGCACCCGCTGCAAATCCGCGAAATCAAGCATGAGCAGCGCGTAGCTCTTGCGCGGCTGATCGGGCAGGCGAAGGCCCGAACCGTGAACGTGCTGATTCACAAACCATCGATTGCGGAGCCGGAGGTTTTTCAGCAGCAGCGGTATTCCCTGTATCGCTATGCGTCGCGCCTGTTGCTGGAGCGTGTTTCATGGCTATGTCGTGACCACCACAAGTCGGGCGAGGGCGATGGTCGGGCTGAGTCGATCTTTTCGAATCGCAGCGCCATGTCCTATGACGAACTTCGCGACTATTTGCAGCAAGTCAAGCGTGATGCGGATCAAAAGGAAGTGCGCATCGATTGGAATGTGATCGACCCTGCGCTGGTGGAAGCCGTGAACCACGATCAATTGGCGGGGTTGCAGTTGGCTGATGCGGTGGCGACCAGCGCTTACTACGCTGTCAATCCCAATCCGTATGGCGATACTGAAGATCGCTATTTGCGCCTGACCGCGCCCATCATCTACCGGCATGAAGGCCGCATGGACGGTTATGGATTGAAATTCTGGTGCGCCGACCGCGTGCAAATCGACCGGGCGCTGGAAGCGGCGCGGCAGGGCGCCGGAGCGTGATTTGCGCGATGAAAGCGAAACCACAAAAGAAAATGCAGGCCCTGAGTTCGAGGATCCCGCCCGTTCGGGCTGTCGCTGTTGCCAGCAACCTCTACAAATCTCACGCTTGCCTGCGAATCGCATTTTATCGGTTTTGCGATAAATGAACAACGCCAAGCCACGCGTTTATCACACCTGAATCCGGAAGCTTTAAGAAAATGTCTATGAATCAAAGGTTTGCCGTCACATGAACGCTGCCACTCTGGTTCAAAAGCTGTGGAACTATTGCAACGTCCTGCGCGACGACGGCATGAGCTATGGCGACTATGTCGAGCAGCTCCCCTATTTGCTGTTTCTCAAGATGGCCGACGAACGTGCGCAGCCGCCTTACAGCCAGGCGAGCCTGATTCCCGGCGCTTATTCATGGCCTTCACTGCTCGCGAAAGACGGTGATGATCTGTTTGATCACTACCGGCATACGCTCGAAGCGCTGGGTCAGCACAAGGGCACACTCGGGCTGATCTTCGGCAAGGCGCAAAACAAGTTTCAGGACCCGGTGAAGTTGCGCCGCCTGGTGGTGGACTTGATCGACTCGGAGAACTGGTCTTCCCTCTCGGCTGACGTGAAGGGCGACGCCTACGAAGGTTTGCTGGAGAAGAACGCGCAGGACACCAAGAGCGGGGCCGGCCAATACTTCACGCCGCGCTCGCTGATTGCGGCGATGGTTGATTGCATCGCGCCCAAACCGGGTGAGACGATTTGCGACCCGGCCTGCGGCACCGGTGGCTTTCTCTTCACGGCGCACAACTATGTCGTGCAACACAACCCGAATCTCACCAAAGATCAGAAACGGGCGTTGAAGGAAAGCGCCTTTGTTGGTTGGGAACTGGTGCAGGCGACAGCGCGCGTGTGTGCGATGAACCTGATGCTGCATGGCATCGGCTCTGAGAAAAAGGTACCGGTGCGTGTGTCCGATGCGCTGGCTGCCGATCCTGGCGAGCGCTTCAACATCGTTCTGGCCAATCCGCCGTTTGGCAAGAAGAGCAGCACGATGTTTGTTGCCGAAGATGGCAAGACGACAACCGAGAAGGACATCATCGAGCGCGATGACTTTTGGGC
>JANPNU010000440.1:0-7487 GCA_031427615.1 Burkholderiales bacterium | reverse complement strand
AGTCAGCACCTTGCCGTCAACATTTAGTGCCGGCACCTTACCTTTCGGGTTGATCCGAAGGAAATCGGGACGCTTGTGATCGCCATCCGCGATGGAAACCAATACCGGCTCGTAGGCAATACCAAGCTCTTCCAACACAATATGCGGGGCAAGTGAACAGGCGCCTGGGGAGTAGTAAAGTTTTATCATCGTCACAATTTATCGAAATGTCGGCCGTTGCACAAGACTTACCCGCCGGTAAGTATCATTGTATTTTCTGGATCGCCTTAATAGGTATATATTTTTTCGCTAGTACTCACTTACTTAAAAATCAAGAAATGTTTTTCTTCATTCGCCTATTTGAGCCGCGTGATGAGGGACGAGGTGTCAAAACGCGCGCCACCAGCCTGTTGAACTTCGGCATAAAATTGGTCGACCGCTGCTGTTAATGGCAATTTCGCACCATTTCGGCGCGCCTCATCAAGACATATTCCCAGATCTTTTCGCATCCAGTCGACCGCAAAACCAAAATTGAATTCACGCTTAAGCATGGTCTGGCCTCGATTTTCCATTTGCCAGGATTGTGCTGCGCCTTTGGAAATGACTTCAAGCACAAGATTGCCATCCAGCCCGGCTTTTTCCGCGAACGCCAAGCCTTCTGACAACCCTTGCACCACGCCGGCAATACAAATCTGATTGACCATTTTGGTGAGTTGACCCGCGCCAGCCGCACCCATCAAGGTGGTCGCTTTGGCATAAGAATCCATCACCGGCTTGGCTTTTGCAAATACATCGGCGTCAGCACCACACATGACGGTGAGTTGGCCTTTTTCCGCCCCCGCTTGCCCGCCGGAAACCGGCGCGTCAATAAAACCGATCCCTTTGGCTTTGGCATCGGCATACAGTGCCCTCGCCGCATCTGCCGACCCGGTGGTGTGATCAACCAGAATGGTCCCGGCCCGCATCGCGACCAGCGCCTGTTTACCCACATCCAGCAAGTCGCGGTCATTGCCGACACACATCATCACCAGATCAGCGCCCGCCACCGCACCGGCGACGGTGGCATTAAACGCGCCGCCATGTTGTTTGGCCCATGCTTCGGCTTTTGCCGTGGTGCGGTTGTAAACCGTGAGGTCAAAACCCTTGGCCTGCATGTGACCGGCCATCGGATAGCCCATGACGCCAAGACCAAGAAACGTGATTTTCATACTCATTTGGAATCCTAAACTCATCAATGAATGGGACAGGATCATCAAGATCCCAAAGTTGATACCGCATCAGAGGACAATCTGCCGCCGTGACAACTCACAACATCACGGGTTCACCAGATTTGGCGGCAGGCCGCCTGCAATTGCGATGGACAGGTTGTGCGCGGCTAAACTTGCCATGGCCAACCGTGTCGCACGGGTGGCGCTACCGATATGCGGCGTGAGCACCACGTTTTCCAATTCAAGAAATTGTGGATTCAACGCCGGTTCATTTTCAAACACATCAAGCCCGGCACCGGCAATTCGTTTTTCTTTCAGCGCCTGAATCAATGCGGCATCATCGGTTACCCCACCGCGTGCACTGTTGATAAAAATCGCCGATGGTTTCATCAAGGCAAGCTCATCGGCGCCAATCAAATGATGGGTGTCTTTTGAATACGGCACCATCACCACCACAAAATCACTTTGTAATAACAATTCCGCTTTGCTCACGAACCGCGCGTTGAGTGCCGATTCTTTGTCCGTATCGAGTCGTGTGCGATTGTAATAAAGCGTATTCATCTCAAACCCCAACGCCCGTTTGGCAATGGTTTGACCGATCCGACCCATACCGATGATGCCGAGGGTGGCGTGATGAATATCGCAACCCAGCCACTGCTCGAGCGCAAATCCTTTTTTCCATTCACCACGGCGCAAACGTGTCTCTGTTTCAGTAATACGACGTGCGGCCGCCATCAATAACGCAAACGTGAGATCCGCCGTGGTGTCGTCCAGCACACCGGGTGTATTGGTGATTTTCACGCCACGCTTGGTTGCTTCCGCAAGTTCGATATTGTTGTAACCAACCGCAATGTTGGAAACAACTTTCACCGTCGGGCAGGCATCAAAAAATACCGCGTCAATTTTTTCAGACAAGCAGGTCATGACACCCACGCAGCCTTGCGCGCGTGCACGCAAGGCTGCAGGGCTCAATATGTCATCGCTGGCATTGTGATCCACCTCAAACTGTTGCGCGAGTGCGGCGACAATTTCAGGAAACACTTGTCGCGTAATCAGAATTTTTGGTTTCATATCAAGAAGGAGAGTCGGCAACACCAGAAGCAAACAGCGCGAAGATCAGTACAAACCTGCGCCGCGGCGAGCCCAATCAACACCAGCAATAGCGCAAAACGCATCAGGGGAAATCCAAACCCCGCCGAGCCAAGCGGCGCAACAGCGTCCGCTTCAACCCGGCGCGTTATTCCGGCCACCCAGCCAAGAACCGAGCCGTCCGGAATAACCCTACTTATAAAGCAGAGTCGGCAACCACAAGCCAATTTGCGGGAACACGTAAAGTATGAAAATCGCAAAGACCTGAATTCCCATAAACGGCATCATGCCTGCAAAAATCTGGTTCAGCGTCACGTGTGGTGGCGAAACGCCTTTTAAATAAAACGCCGCCATGGCCACCGGTGGTGACAGGAACGCCGTTTGCAAATTGAGCGCGACCAGCAAGCCAAAAAACAACGGGTCGATGCCAAATTTTGGCAACAGCGGAATAAAGATCGGCATAAAGATCACGATGATCTCGGTCCACTCCAACGGCCAACCCAGAATAAAAATAATGAACTGTGCCAGCAGCATAAACTGCAACGGCGTCAGGCCAAGTGACAGCACCCAGGTTTCGACAATGCTCTGTCCACCCAGCAACGCAAACGCGGCGGAAAAAATCGATGAGCCGACAAACAGCCAGCAAACCATCGCCGATGTTTTTGCTGTGAGGTAGGTTGATTCGCGTACGGTATTAACCATCTTGGCCTGAACCATGGCGATCACCCCCCAAATCGCCAATGCACCCATCGACATCCAGCCCACCCATAAGGTCGGTGAAACCATCACCACTTCGGCTTTGTACAAGATGAGCCAGACAACGGACACCATAAACACCAGCCAAAGTGGTACCCAAATTTTGGCTGCGCGAATAATATTTTCACGCGGCTGGGTCAGTAACAAATACACCGAGGCCAGCATGAATCCGCCCAATGAGCCAACTGCGGCCGCTTCGGTTGGGGTTGCCAGGCCAAACAAAATAGTGCCAAGTACCGCCAATATCATGACCGACAGCGGGAAAAATGAGGTCAACAACATCTTGAACACTTCAAGCCGCACAAAGGTCATCATCAGATAAAGCGCAGCCAGCATGGCCAGACCAATACCGAATACGTACCAAAATGCAGGCGGTGTCGGATCGCGATGAAAGTCGCCGTGTGCCAACGGCGTTTTGACTGATTCCGTTGCCAGCACCGTTTTTTCAGGGGCAGCAGGCGCTTCACTTCCGGGTGGTTCTTGAACGCCGCCGGACACCGGCTCCTTCGCTTCGCTGCCTGGTGGTTCCAGTAGCCCGCTCAATGATGCAACAGATGCATCGCCCTTATTCTCAACCCCCATTTCCTGCAAGCCACTCAAGTCCTGCACAACATCCGGTCGCGTAAGCGAATTCCAAGTCAGCCCCATGAAGACCAAAAATACCAACAACGGGGCAAGGGTCACCCCCAACTCCTTGAGCAATACGCGGGTCGAAATGCCGGCGTTGCGAGGGCCTTTGAGCGCCATCAACAACGATGGCAATGCATGGCTGCCAATGGTGTCGTTGATATGTTGATTGGCCGCAGGCAACGTGATAATCCGTTCGCTGTCGGGAAGGGGTGGAGCCAAATGCGGCTTCCACTTGGACAATATCATGACATATACACAGTAAAGCCCGGCCAGCATCAACCCCGGGAAAAATGCGCCTGCATACAATTGCGGTACCGACACACCCGCCGTGGCACCGTACACAATCAGCAAGACAGACGGGGGAATCAGAATGCCCAGACAACCACCCGCGGTAATGACGCCTGCGGTCAGACGCACGTCATAACCGGCACGCAACATCGCCGGCATGGCCAACAATCCCATCAAGGTCACCACCGCACCAACAATGCCAGTGGCCGTCGCAAAAATGGCACAGGTCACCAGTGTGGCAACCGCCAATGAGCCGGGCACCCGCGCGAGCGCCAGATGCAAGGACTTGAACAACTTGCTGATCAGATTGGCGCGCTCAACCAAATAACCCATAAAGACAAATAACGGGATCGAAATGAGCACGTCATTGCGCATCACACCAAAAGTACTTTGCACCATCAGGTCAAGCGTTTGCTGCAACGCCAATTCCGAATGGCCATTGCTGCGCGACCAATAAGCATAAAAGGCAAACATCATACCCATTCCCATGAGCGTGAAGGCAGTCGGGAAACCGAGCATGATGGCCACCACCACCAGCCCCAACATCAACAGACCCAAGTGACCGTTGGTGAGGTTCGACCAGGGCATAAAAACGACCACGGCAGTCAGAATAATGGCCATCAGGCCAAAGCCGAACCAGAGTTCTTTGCGAATCATTTTTTCTCTCCGGCTGCGATCACGTATTTGTCGAGCGCCGCGATATCCTCGTCTTTCACGTGCACCATTTCCTTGAGCTTTTTGACATCAACTTCCTCAACGTCCTCAATACGCGATGGCCAAGCGCCAACACGAATACAAATCACACAGCGGATAATTTCCACCATGCCTTGCAGCAACAATAATCCGCCCGCCAATGGAATAATGAATTTGAACGGGTAGAGCGGCAAAGGGTCGGCATTAAATGTTTGCTCGTTGATCTTTAACGAGTCATTAAAAAATGTCCAGCCGGCATAGGTCAGCGCAACAATCCCCGGCAGGAAAAAAACAAAATACAGAATGAGATCAAGTGTTGCCTGTGTGCGCGGACGAAAAAAACCGTACAACACATCACCACGCACATGGCCGTTTTTTGACAGGGTATAGGCACCGGCCATCATGAACAACACGCCATAGAGCATGATCTGCGCATCGAGCACCCAGCCGTGCGGTGTATTGAGGACATAGCGGGAGAAGACTTCCCAACCGATGAGCACGGTCAAACCCACCACGCTCCATGAACAGACATGTCCAAACCAGGTCGAAAATTTGTCAATACCAATCAATATTTTTTGCACGCTTTGCTCCCGGCTGCATTGCTGACTTCAATCAAAAATTGCAAAAAAAAAACGGCGGCGATACTCGCCGCCGTTTCAAACATACGGCAAACGCTTAGGACTTCTTGGCGCGGAAGAAATGGTTGTAAGCCATTTTGTAATCAACCAAGGTGTCATTCTGCCAAGTGCATGCACGCTGCGCAAACGCCTTCATCGAATCGTTTACTTTCTTGAAGGTTGGGTTGGAGGCTTCCTTGGCAGCCACAATTTTGTCCCAGCTCTTCAACTGGGCTTGCAGAATTGCGTCTGGCGTTTTATAAAATTTCACGCTTTGTTTTTCTTTCATTTCGGCGTAATCGGTGGAATAACGGTCAATTGCCTTCCACGACATGTCCGCAGACGATGCCTGAACCGCGTAATCGATGATCGATTTCAGCTCAGTCGAAAGCCCGTCGTATTTTTTCTTGTTGAACAAAATTTCAAATTGCTCCGACGCCTGATGGAAGCTTTGCAACATACAATTTTTAGCGACATCCGGGAAACCCAACAGGCGATCAGAACTGGCATTGTTAAATTCGGCGGCATCCAGCAAACCACGATCCAGCGCCGAAACAATTTCTCCACCTGGCAACGGATTCACTGCGGCACCCATGTCGTTGTAGATATCCACGGCCAAACCGACGGTGCGGAATTTGACGCCTTTCAGGTCGCCTACTTTGGTGACGGGCTTTTTGAACCAGCCAAACGGCTGCGTCGGCATCGGCGCATAAAGGAAAGACTGCACATCCAGATTCAGCGACTTGTAAATATCATCGAGCAATTGTCTGCCACCACCGTAGTAGTGCCATGCGAGCAACATATTAGCATCCATGCCCCAAGCCGGGCCCGAACCCCACAATGCCAGCGCCTGTTGTTTGCCGTACCAGTAGGCAATCACACCATGGCCACCATCGAGCGTGCCTTTGGAAACGGCGTCGAGCAAATCAAAAGCCTTGACCACTGAACCGGCTGGCAACACTTCGATCTTGAGCCTGCCACCGGCCATGTCGTTCACCTTTTTGGCGAAGTCATTGGCGTATTCGTGAAAGATGTCCTTGGCGGGCCAGGTTGATTGGAAACGCAGGCTGACGGTTTGCGCCTTGGCGATCATCGGGAAACCGGTAATGGCGGCACCACCGGCAGCGGCGGAACCGGCCAAGAATTTACGACGTGTTGGCTGTGATTGTTGTGTCATATTTTTCCTCGTATTTAAATTTTCAACTGCGTGGAGGGTGCACTGTGATGCACATCTAATGAAAACTTCTGCTACCAAACTACGTTCAACTGAATCCACGATGGTAATGCGCCACGGATTGAATCGCAAGCAAAACCACTTCCATCATTGCAACTAAAAGTCATGTCAATTGATACTCGCCGTAACAATCAAAAACTTCTGCACGCAAATGCTGCAACGCAACATCTGGCCATCGGGTGATCAACGGCGGGCTTTGCGGCGCTGCAATATTTTCCCCCACTATCAATTGAATTTCCGTTGCCTGAGTCGTTGCCGGTTGTGTATTCCGTTACCGATTGGTTACGGAATCATCAAAATATGGACGCGATACGGGCCATGGGCCCCAATCACCATGGTTTGTTCAATATCGGCCGTTCGCGACGGGCCGGAAACCAAAAAAGTTGCACGGGGCAACGCACCACGCTCCGCGCGTAATAACTTAAACGCCGCTTCCATGGTGGCCACAATGCGTGATTTAGAAACAATACAAATATGGGTTTCCGGCAATAACGCGTGCAATTTGGGTGTGGTCGGGGACGATAACAGCAGCAGCGTTCCGGTTTCGCCAATCGCACAAAAACAATCCGTCAGACCAACCATGTCATTCGCTTCGGCAAGCCGATTTTGATAGTGAACACCCGCACCAGCCCAATCAAGATTTGAAAATGAAGGCCAGCCAACCACGGATCTTTCCAGATTGTTTTGCCGCAAATAGCCCGCCACTGCTTGTGGTACGCTCTCAATACCCTGCAATGATTCAACCGTTGATTTCAGTCGCGCACTCTCGCTGACAAATCGTTCAAGCGAATTTTCATGGGCGATCGACGGCAACGGGCCCGACTCACAAAGCGCGATTTGAGCGCGCACCGACGCCAATTCCGCATCCGTTGTCAGGCCGCTGCGGCCACTTTGCTGGCGAATGCGACTCAAAATATTTTCACGCGCGCTCATGATTGTTTTGATGTCGATTGATTTTGCTTAACGTGTTTTGCATATAAGTCACGAAATGTG
>JANPNU010000439.1:0-3509 GCA_031427615.1 Burkholderiales bacterium | reverse complement strand
TTCTCCGGCAAGGAAATCGCCTTGACGCTGTACAACACGGTGCCCTTCGGGCCCGCCGTCGTAGTTGGGGCCGAAATCGACCGTATCGCTATCGATGTCCGCCATTAATTCAGACGAAATCTTTTGCATCCTGCATTCGGTGTAGCGCATTGCGGCGGCGTTATCGCCGTCAACCGAGCCAAAATTGCCCTGACCGTCAATCAATGGGTAACGCAGGGAGAAATTTTGCGCCATACGCACCAGGGTGTCGTAAATCGCCGTATCGCCATGAGGATGGTATTTACCCATCACCTCACCAACAATACGCGCGCATTTTACAAACGGCCGGTTATGGACGTTGTTGGTCTCCTGCATCGCAAATAAAACCCGGCGGTGCACCGGTTTTAATCCGTCTCTGGCGTCGGGCAGGGCACGACTGACAATCACGCTCATCGCGTAATCGAGGAAACTGGTGCGCATCTCCTCTTCTATGCTGATCGGATGGGTTTCTTTTGCAAACTGGGGGACTTGTGGCTCGGTCACTGGCTAACTCTTCGTAGGACAACGTTTTTACGCCGCTTCAAACCCACAAACGACGCGCTAAACGCTTGATTTATAAGATATTTGGGTAAACTGCAACATGCCAATTTAGCACAATTCGATTTTGTTTGCCACCAACACGCGTAAAACCACTATGGATACGCATCGTTCCGGTTTCCCAACACAATCAATAGTGCTTTATGTACGGTTCCAGGAGTATTTTCGAGTCAAATCGGTCAAAATGCACAAGTCTGTTGTTTATCTACAACTTAAGCGCGTTGCGTGTTGTATCTTGAGGCTCTGACGGTTGTGCCTCCCTACCCCAATCGTGTATATTTTCATGGTTATCGGGGCGCACGAATGTAATGCGCCCAGCTTTACTTTATAAATTCCAGCGTTTTGCCAACAGGCAAGCTCTGAACGACAATAATTTTCCATTCTCCCGGGAGTAACAAATGAAGATTTCCCTACTTGCCAAGTTGACTGCATCTGCTGCGCTGTTAGGCGCTGCCTCTGCCTTCGCAGGCGTGACCCCTAACCTCGTTGATGCCGCTGGCAACCCTGTACGCGACGCCTCTGGCGCCTGCGTTCAAACAAGCGGTATTGACCACCCGGATTGCATGCCGAAAAAAGTTGAGCCACCAAAACCAGCTCCTGTTGTTGCGCCTCCTCCTCCTCCTCCTGCTCCTCCAGCACCGGCACCAAAACCAGCCCCACAACCTGTGAAACAGGCCATTTCAATTCAAGCCGAAGCGTTGTTTGACTTCGACAAATCGGTATTGAAACCCGCTGGCAAAGCTGCCATCGATGAAGCCATCGCCAAAATGAAAAAAGTTGATATTGAAATGGTGATTGCAATCGGTCACACCGACTCGATCGGCACCGATGCATACAACCAGAAACTGTCCGAGCGTCGTGCCACCACCGTTAAGGAATACATGGTTTCGCAAGGCATCCCGGCGGCGAAGATCACGATTTCCGGCAAAGGTGAGACCCAGCCAGTTGCGTCTAACAAAACGAATGACGGTCGCGCAAAGAATCGCCGCGTCGAAATCGAATTCAAAGGCGTGTCGCAGAAGTAAACATGCAATTTTGCAAAAAGCCCCGCCTCGCGGGGCTTTTTTGTTTGTGTCACATTGATCACCTTCAGAATGGGCTTGCCCCCAACCAAACCAACATGATTGAAATTATTTCGGCCCGCTGGATTCTCCCGGTTGAACCACGCAATACCATGCTCGAACATCATGCAGTGGTGATCAACGACGGCAAAATTCTGGCCATTTTGCCGACCGCCGATGCACGGCAACAGTTTCCCGGTGCCGGTGAAATCCGCCTCGATTCCCATGTGTTGATTCCCGGACTCATTAATCTGCATACCCACGCCGCCATGGCGTTAATGCGCGGATTGGCCGACGACACGCCGTTAATGACCTGGCTAAACGAACATATCTGGCCAATTGAATCAAAGTTTCTTTCCGAAAGTTATGTCTATGACGGCACCGAAGTCGCCTGTGCCGAAATGATTCGCAGCGGCACCACCTGCTTTGCCGATATGTATTTTTACCAGGACGTTGGCGCCAAGGCCGTCAAGGCCGCGGGTATGCGCGCTGCACTCGGTGGTGCGGTTCTGGAGTTTCCAACCCCATACGCAGCCGATGCAGATTCGTATATTGCGCGCGGCTTGGCATCACGTGACATGTTTGCCGCCGACCCTAATTTGAAATTAATGTTGACGCCACACGCCCCGTATACCGTGTCGGATAAAACATTTTTGAAGCTGGTTGCCATTGCCAACGAAATGGATGACCTGACGCTGATGTGCCACATTCATGAGACCGTCGGCGAACCCGATGAAAGTGTGAAACAACACGGCGTGCGACCGATTGAACGATTGGAACGATTGGGTGTGCTGGGGCCAAATTTGATCGCTGTTCATTGTGTGCACCTTGATGCATCTGAAATCGCGTTGTTTAACGCCCGTGGTGTCCACGTTGCGCATTGCCCAACGTCCAATCTCAAACTCGCCAGCGGCATCGCGCCAGTTGCGAAATTGATTGCCGCCGGTATCAACGTCGGCATTGGTACGGACGGCTGTGCCTCCAACAATCGCCTGGACATGTTTTCAGAAACGCGGCTGGCGACCTTGCTGCAAAAAGGCATCAGCGGCGATGCAGCGACATTGCCCGCACTCCAAGCATTGGAAATGGCCACGCTCAACGCCGCCAAGGCTTTGCAATGGGACCAGCAAATCGGTTCGCTGCGACCGGGCAAAGCCGCTGACATGGTGGCGGTTGATTTAAGCGCGCTCGAAACCCAGCCTTGTTACGATCCGGCATCGCACATGTGGCATGCTGCGGGACGCGAGAATGTCACCGATGTGTGGGTGAATGGGGAACGCTTGCTCGATAAACGTGTGCTCACCAAAATGGATTTGGCCGCGATTAAAGCAAAAGCGGCGACCTGGGGTGAACGGTTTCGAAACCATTGATAAAATGGTCGATCAAACAAAGATAAACCGCCGTTGAATTATTCGCGCCGAATTGATTTTTACTTGTTGCTGCTCATCGTTTTTTACGGCCATTAAAGGAGCACGGATTTATGCAAGCGGTAACCGACCACGCCTCATTATCCACGCCGACTGGCAACGTCGATCCGGCCGAGCTCGCCAAGTTTGGCGCCTTGGCGGCGCGCTGGTGGGATCCAACCAGCGAATTTAAACCGCTTCACGCCATCAATCCGTTGCGCTTAAATTACATCGATGCGCGTGTTGGTTTGTCCGCGACACCATCTTCCCCTCAAAAACGGGTGATCGACATTGGCTGCGGCGGCGGCATCTTAAGCGAATCAATGGCGCGCAAAGGCGCCAACGTCACCGCTATTGATTTGTCCGATAAGCCACTCAAAGTTGCGCAGCTGCATAAGCTGGAAATGCAGGCTGCTGGTCAAACACTGGCGATTGATTACCGCTTGATTTCCGCCGAGGACATGGC
>JANPNU010000438.1:0-3676 GCA_031427615.1 Burkholderiales bacterium | reverse complement strand
GTCGAGGGTGGATTTAGACGGCCTCCCAGCCAACAACTTTCATTGGGGCTGATATGAACTGCACGAACCTGCTTGAAAACCTAGGTTTTACCTGTGCGCCTCGTAACAATGGCGCGCTTCGCCTATGGTCGCCATTCACCTTTGATGATGGCGAACACTTGGGCCTTTTTTTGGAACCCCTTGGCGGTGATCAATGGTTGATAACCGACCATGCCGATACCCTCATGCACGCCAGTGCAATGGGTGCAAAGCTCACGAAACCGCGCCTGGAGCGCATTCGCAGTCGTTTTCCCAGCGTCGAATTGACAGAGGGCGGCGCGCTGCGTGCCACGGCAACACAGTCTGAATTGTCAATGACGGTCACCGCCGTATTGAATACCGCGATTGCAATCAGCCATGCCGAACCCGGCTGGTTGCCAAAGACCAATGAAGAACGATTCATTCAGTTGGTAGGCCGTGAACTGGAAGCCGTCGCTGGCGAGCGTTTGCAACGCGGTGTTTCAGTGCAGGGTGTTTCTGGCCACCAGCTTGAAATTCCCTTTGTGATCGACTTGCCCAATACAGGTCGCCACTACATCCAGCCGGTTGCCAGCGGTGATGAACATGTGGACTGGAGCAATGTCTATCGGGCGGGTGGCAAGATGCTCGACCTCAAGTCGGCAGGTGCCGATGACCACCAGCGCATTGTCGTGATCGAAGATATGCCCGGCGACGAGGAACTGGGCAAAGCCATCACCTTTCTGAGCGTGACAACTTCGGTGCTGATGTTTAGCCACCGGAACCAGTGGCTTGAACAATTCCGCTTGGCTGCTTAAAGCGTTCAACGCGCGTCATGCCAGGCGTTGGTTTATGGCGTGAAACTGACGTGCTGCGCAAAACTACGCCTTTTTGCCCCGCTGCCGCCTTAGCAACAGCGTCATGAATTCGTCCACCAGCTCCCGGTGATCCGGCGTCAACGCTGAATAGTTGCTCGAAGTCATCACAGGATCAAGCTCTGGGCGCTTCTGGCCAGAAACGACAACACCGGACTTGCCTGCGCTTTTTGATGCGGTTTCCATCCTTCGGTGTAATTCCGAGACCGTGACTCCTAAAGCGGCAGCAATACGCTCCAAGGTTTCGGGCGAATAGCCCTGCGTGCCGCGTTCAATACGCGACAAGTTGCTGGCATTGGTCTCGGCTGCCAAAGCAATTTCCTCAAGCGTCGCGTTCTGCTCCGTTCTTATCTTCCGAATAACTTGCCCGATTTTCATGGGCGCAATGGTGGTTTGCATTGACGTATCGCGCAAAGCGTCACACGTCAAATAGAATGACGTATTACGTCAATCACAAATACGCCCCATGCCTTTTCTTGATTGGGTCAATAAGGCCCAGGCGCAGCGCACCACGGCTGACGTTCCCTATCACCTGCTGCAATTCCAGTCTGCGCATGGCGACCCGCAATCAGAAAACCTGCTGATCCAAGGCGACAACTTGTTGGCGCTCAAGGCGCTGTTGCCGTTTTATCGCGGGCGGGTGAAATGTATTTACGCTGACCCACCGTTCAATACTGAGCAGGCTTTCCCGGACTACGACGACAAATTGGAGCATTCGCAGTGGCTGACGATGCTCTTTCCCGCACTCCAATTGCAGCGTGATTTGTTGGCATCGGATGGGACTTTATTCATACACATTGATGACAATGAATTGGGTTACTTGTTGGCAATCGCCGACGAGGTAATGAACCGGAAAAATCGCATTGCAATTGTGACTTTCAAGCAAGGCGCTGCTACGGGTCACAAGTCCATCAATCCCGGCATGGTCAGCACCACCAACTTTATGGTGGTGTACGCAAAAAACAAAGCAAGTTGGAAACCTAATCGCCTGTTTACCGGGCGAGAGCGAGACAAACGCTACGGTCAGTTTCTAGTAAACCCCGATGCCCCTTGCTCTCAATGGCGGATAACCACGCTTTCCGCAGCTTTTTGTGCGGCCAATGGGGGTAAAAAACTCAATGACTTGAAAAAAGAATTAGGGCCATTGGTATTGGAAGAGCGACTCAACGAATTCGTAATCGCGCATGCGAGTCAAGTGATCCAGCCGGTGCGGCCTGACTACGACGCGGTTAGTGAGGCGGCACAAAAACTGATTGATAAATCCATAGCAGAGCCGGGCAATATTCTGGTTTTGGAACGAGACGGCTACTCGGCTATGTATTTCAGAGGCGGTCAACGGCTAATTTTTTATAGCGGAAAACTGAAAGAAATTGATGGAGTTTTGGTAGCGGGCGAACCATTGACCACGCTTTGGGATGACTTGCTTTCCAATAATCTGCACAAGGAAGGTGGCGTAGAGTTCCCAAAGAGCAAGAAGCCGGAAGCGCTACTAAAGCGAATTTTGGAATTGACGACACGCCCAAATGACTTGGTACTGGACGCGTATCTCGGTTCTGGCACGACGGCTGCAGTCGCTCACAAAATGGGACGGCAATACATTGGCATTGAACGCGGCGAACACGCCGTAACCAAGTGTCTACCGCGTCTGATTTCTGTTGTCGCAGGCGATCAAAACGGCGTGTCGCAGTCCATTGGCTGGAAAGGCGGTGGCGGTTTCCGCTTCCACACGCTGGGTGAGCCAGTATTCGATGCCGATGGCGGCATTCACCCTGCCGTGCGTTTCGCCGCACTGGCCGCGTATCTCTGGCACTTCGAGACCGGCAACCCTGCGCGCCAAACTTTCGACTCCCCCTTGATGGGCGTGTATGAAGGCACGGCCTACGTCCTGCTTTACAACGGCATTCTGGGAGACCGCCGCCCGGCTGGTGGCAACGTACTAACCGCCAACGTCCTTGCGCACTTGGACGCACTGTTTCCGCACACCGGGCCGCGCGTGATCTATGGCGAAATCACGCGCCTGGGCGAAGCCCGCTTGCGTGAAGCCGGTATCACGTTCAAGCAAATTCCTTACGACATCAAGGCGCGCTGACCATGTTTGCCCTCAAGGACTACCAACAGAAGGCACTGACAACGCTCGACGGCTTCTTTTACAAACTGCGCACCGTCGGGTTGGATGCTGCATGGTTGGCGTGCGCACCATTGCACGAGAAGAATGGTCAGAGCTGGCAGGCGAAATATGACCCTGCTGCGCTGGGCGATGTGCCCGCTGTGTGCGTGCGCATTCCCACCGGCGGCGGCAAGACGTTTCTTGCTGCACATGCTGTCGCCCAGGCGGGCAAGACTTTGCACGACACGGCGGCTCCTGTGGCCTTGTGGTTGGTGCCGTCGGATGCCATTCGCAGCCAGACGCTGGCGGCACTGTCCACACCGCGCAACCCATGCCGCGAGGCATTGACCCAACACTTTGGTGAGCGCGTGCGGGTTTGCGCTCTGGATGATCTGGCAACGGTTGGCCCTCAGGAGGTGGGCAATTCGGCCATCATCATCGTGGCGACGATTCAGTCGTTCAACGTCAAGGACAAGACGATTCGCACGGTGTATTCCTTTGACGAATCACTGGCTCCCCACTTCCAAGCGCTGACACCACAACAGGAAAACCGCCTCGACCGTGTGCTGGAGGCGGACATTGCCGCGCAGCCGTATCTGACCGTGGCCGATTTGGGCCGGGTCAAGGCTTCGTTGGCCAACTGGCTGACGCTGCACCAGCCTATCGTCATCGTGGACGAGGCGCACAACAACCGCAC
>JANPNU010000437.1:0-4125 GCA_031427615.1 Burkholderiales bacterium | reverse complement strand
TCCGCTGATGAAATGGTGCTGATTGCGCCGGCCTTTCAACGTATGTCACATTGGCTGAATACCACGGGGGGCAATCCGCCGGTTTCCACGCTCCTTATTCATGGCGAGAAAGACGACACGGTGCCGGTGCACGATTCGTTCAATTGGGCGCGCTCACGCGACATTGCTGTTTGCGTTATTCCCGATGCCGATCATTTTTTTCATTTGCGTTTACATATCATCAAACGGCTGACGCTGCGCCATCTGCGGGTGCGGGAATCGGAGGCAGAAGCGAAACCGGACTAAGGTTCGAAAGACGCATCAATATCGCTCTGCGCAATTCAATTTTGTGCTAAACATGATTTGTGCCATATTGGATGGCCAATTGAATTGCCAAACTAACGTTGCCCTTTTCTACACGCCAATTTCAAACAATTAGAATGCTGAACGCCATCCCCCTGTTTCACGACCTGAACAATATGCAGCTCGCCAGTATTGGTGCGCATTTGTCATTGCGGGTTTTTGAGAAGGGTGAGTATGTATTGCGCGAGGGTGAGCAGGCAGATTCGATGTACGTGATTGTCACCGGCATGGTCAAGGTGTTTTCAGTGGATCCGGAGGACGAGTCTCGCGAAGTCATCCTTAAAACACTCGGCCCTGGCGAATTTTTTGGCGAGTTGCCGATGTTCGATAATGAGGCGCGCAGTGCCAGTGTGGCCACATTGGAGCGCTGTCACCTGCAAGTGTTGTCGTATCCGGCGTTTGAGCGGGCCATCACCTCGTCCCCGGATATTGCTCATAAAGTGTTGGTCACGCTGGCGAAACGACTACGTGATGCGGACCGCAAAATCGGTGATTTGGCACTGCTCGATATTTCCAGCCGTGTGGCGCGCACCCTGCTCGAGCTCGCCATCATGTCAAACGGGCAGCGGGTGGTGGGCGAGCCGTTTACACAAAAAAACCTCGCCAGCATGATTGGTGCGTCACGGGAAATGGTCAATCGGACCTTGCACGAATTGCAGGAGAACGGATTTATTTCAATTCAACGTGGTTCTATCACGATACTGAATGAAAATATGCGGGTCGATTAAATGATCCGCACAAAAATAAACCCGCCAATCCGGCGGGTTTATTTTTGTAGGGGGTGCCTCCGGCTAAAACACAGCCGACAATGATTTTATTTCTCTTTGTATTTGATGCTGCAACCATAGGGCGTGCTGGTTGCCGCGGAGACAATTTTTCCCGCCAGTGACTCGTCCATGGCCGCAGCCAGAAGATTTTTGGACGTTTTAATATCGTCTTGATTGGTGCTACGTTTGTCGTCAATGGCACCCGCATAAACCAGTGTGCCGGCCGGATTGACCACATACAGATGCGGCGTGGTTTTGGCGGCATAGGCCTGGCCTACTATGCCATCGGCATCGGTCATGTAAAAGTCCGGTGCGGCTTTTTTGTCGGCAATGTAGGCTTTGAGCTTGTCGTTGGTGAGAAATTCTTTGTGAGACGGGTGGGTGGAGTTAATGGTCAACCAAACCGTATTCTTGGCATCGTATTTATTTTGCAGTGACTGCATATTGTTTGAGTCGTAATGTTTGACCACAAACGGGCAGGCCGGGTTGTGCCATTCGAGAACAACATGTTTACCTTTAAAATCAGCCAATTTCACCGCTTTGCCGTCAATGTCCGTCAACGCAAAATCTGGCGCCGGACGTCCGACGGCGGCGCCAAAAGCGGCGGCAGAAAATAACGATGAAACAAATGCGGCAATCAGGGTGATTTTCATGAGTGTTCCTTGTTGAGTACGAGCGGAGCGAAAGTATTGGGCAAAAAAATTAAAGTACACAGTTGATTTTAGTGCGAGTTCAATTTGCTGTCCTGGCCATGGGGTCACGTCAAAAACAAGGACACCAACAGGTGCCCTTATTGCTAAAAACAGCGGCCGCCCAAAACGCCGTCGCTTAGGCCATGCGCGCCTTTAGTTCTGCATCAACCGCGTCCATGTACTCTTCGGTCGCGAGGTAAGGGTGATCCGGCCGGATCAGAGTGGCCAAATCCTTGGTCATACGGCCACTTTCGACCACATCCACGCAGGCCTTCTCCAGCGTTAACGCAAAATCGACCACATCAGGGGTGTTGTCCATACGACCACGCGCCTGCAAGCCGCGTGTCCAAGCGTAGATTGACGCGATTGGATTGGTCGATGTTGGTTTGCCTTGCTGGTGCATCCGGTAATGACGGGTAACCGTGCCGTGTGCAGCTTCAGATTCGACCGTCTTGCCATCGGGTGACATCAGCACGGACGTCATCAAGCCCAATGAGCCATATCCTTGTGCAACCGTATCCGACTGTACGTCGCCGTCGTAATTTTTGCAGGCCCACAAATAACCGCCCGACCATTTCAGGTTGGATGCGACCATGTCATCGATCAAACGATGTTCGTAGGTGATGCTGGCGGCGTCAAATTTGGCCTTGAATTCGGCGTCAAAAATCTCCTGGAAAAGATTCTTGAAACGACCATCATAAATTTTAAGAATGGTGTTTTTGGTTGACAGATAAACCGCGTAATTGCGCTGCAAACCGTAATTAAAACAGGCGCGCGCAAAGCCGGCGATTGATTCATCCAGGTTGTACATCGACAACGAAATGCCAGCACCCGGCGCTTTGAATACTTCCTTTTCAATCGGTGCCGAGCCGTCGGTCGGCGTGAATTTGACCGTCAACGTACCCGCACTGGGAAATTGAAAATCAGTCGCACGATATTGGTCACCAAAACCGTGACGGGCAACCACCACCGGTTTGTCCCAATGGGGAACCAGTCGCGGTACGTTTTTACAAATGATCGGCTCGCGGAAAATGGTGCCATCCAGAATATTGCGAATGGTGCCGTTGGGCGACTTCCACATTTGTTTCAGGTTGAATTCTTTGACGCGGGCTTCGTCAGGCGTAATGGTTGCGCATTTGACTGCCACGCCGTGCTGCAAGGTCGCCATGGCGGAATCAACAGTGATTTTGTCATTGGTGGCATCACGATGCTCCATGCCCAAGTCAAAATACTTCAAATCAATATCCAGATACGGCAGGATGAGTTTTTCGCGAATCCGTTGCCAGATGATGCGCGTCATTTCATCGCCATCCATTTCAACAACCGGGTTTTTGACTTTAATTTTCGACATAAGCGTTCCTGCAGGAAGAGTGGCCAAGATGTGGCGGGGGAGAGGGGATTGCATTGTTTTTGATGCGTGGCATCAGGGCAAATTATAACAAACTGGCACTGATGAATGCCTGATGGCAAAAAGAGAAAAACGCCTATTGACAATCTGTTTGGAGCAAAAATGCCTGTAAACGCGCGCCTTTACTTGGCTTTGGTAATTTTTTCTGGGAAAACGAGTGTAAAGCGGATTGTGCCCTGGTTTTCGTTGACGGCTTCACTCTTTGCCGTGACGCGCCCACCGTGCAGCCGCATGATGGTGGTGACGATGGACAGACCCAGTCCTGCTCCGCCCGCGTGCCGGGCGCGCCCCTTGTCAACACGGTAAAAGCGATCAAACACCCGCGCCAAATCCTCTGCGGCAATGGCAGCGCCGACATTTTCCACCGCCACCTCAACCTCACCCTCACCCGCGTTGCCACCCGCCAGCACTCGCACCACTGAATTTTCGGTGGCATGGCGTATGGCATTGGTCAGCAGATTGGTGATGGCGCGCTGCAGCAGAATCTTATTCGCATAAACGGTGGCATCGCCGTTAATTTCGATGCGAATGCCGCGCTCGGCGGCGATCACATCGATAAAATCGGCGACGGTTTGTGCTTGTTGCCTGATCGACAGCGGTTCAAACAACAACGGCTCGGTTTCGTTTTCGGCGCGCGCCAGAAACAGCATGTCGTCGATCAGACGGGTCAGCCGTTCCAGTTCCTCAACATTGGCTTCCAGCGCCGCCAGCAGCTCGTCATTCGAGCGGGGGCGCGAAAGCATCATTTGCGTGCGGCCGAGCAAAATACCGACAGGCGTGCGCATTTCGTGTGCCAGATCGCCGGAGAACTGGATCAATTGGGTGACGCCAATGTCGATGCGTGTCAGCATGGCATTGAAGTCGTTGGCCAGGTCGCGCAATTCCAGCGGCAACGCCTCCGGCATCAGTCTCCTGG
>JANPNU010000436.1:0-12914 GCA_031427615.1 Burkholderiales bacterium | reverse complement strand
GCCCACTTGGCCGAACAGGCGCTCGGAACCGCAACCCGGAAAATAAAACACTGCCTCGCTGTCGGTCGTGGTCTTGGCGGCATCACGGATCACCGGAATGGTTTTGTTGTCTTCAATATCCAATAACGCGCGCGCGGTTTTTTTTGGCAAGCCGCCTGGCATGGGTTTGTTGATGAAGTGGATCACCTGCGCCTTGATGGTGGGCAGGCCGACAGTGGCGGGCGGCCGTTTGGTTTGACGTTGCGGCAACATGAATTTTTTGGCGATGGCGTGGGCGACACGTTGCGCCTTAAAGCCCCAATCAATCATCAGCGTTTTCATCAGCCTGATGGTGACCGGGTCGGTCGCGTTCAAAAAAAACATGGCGGCACGGGTGCCGGGGTTGAATTTTTGTTTGCCTTCTTTGCGCAACAGGTTGCGCATCGCCACCGAGACATCACCAAAATCGATATCAACCGGACACGGATTCAAACATTTGTGGCAAACCGTGCAATGGTCGGCGACGTCGGAAAACTCGTCAAAATGTCGCAATGAAATGCCACGGCGGGTTTGTTCTTCGTATAAAAATGCCTCGATCAGCAACGATGTGGCGAGAATTTTATTGCGCGGGCTGTATAAAAGATTGGCGCGCGGCACATGGGTCGCACAAACCGGTTTGCATTTGCCGCAGCGCAGACAATCTTTGATCGAGTCCGCAATCGCACCGATGTCAGACTGCTCCAGAATCAGCGATTCGGCACCCAGCAAACCAAACGAAGGGGTGTAGGCGCGTGACAAATCGCTGCCGGGCAAAAGTTTGCCGGCGTTAAAACGGCCATGCGGATCGACGGCGTTTTTGTAATCGACAAACGGCTGGCGCTCGGTGTCGGTCAGGAATTCAAATTTGGTAATGCCAATGCCGTGTTCACCGGAAATCACCCCATTGAGTTCGCGGGCGAATGCCATGATGCGCGCCACCACTTGTTTGGCGTCTTGCATCATGCCGTAATCGTCGGAGTTGACGGGAATGTTGGTGTGCACGTTGCCGTCACCGGCATGCATATGCAACGCCACAAACACCCGTGAATGCAACACTTCTTTGTGAATGGCGTCAAAACGTTTGGTCACACTGACAAACATGCGCCCGCTGAATAATTCTGCGAGGGGTGCACGCAGCTCTTTTTTCCATGACGCCCGCAAAGAATAATTTTGCAACGCCTGGAACAGGGTGGTGATACTGGCAACACTCAAATCGGTGCTGGTCGCAACATCCTTGATCGGCAGTTTTGACACCGGTGCATCAAGATTATCCAAATAAAACTGCCAGCGCCCACGCACGTCTGCCAGTAACTGTTTGGCATCTTCGACTCTTGTGCCGACCAGTTCGCCGTGGGAAATATTTTCGTCCTCCAAATCGAGCGGCAATTTTGTGGCGAGAAATTGGCTGAGATGGTCGATCAGGCGAATCTTGTTTTTGAGTGACAGTTCGATATTGATGCGCTCAATGCCTTCCGAATAGTCGCCAATACGATCCAGCGGAATCACCACATCTTCGTTGATCTTGAAGGCATTGGTATGTTTGGCGATGGCGGCGGTACGGGCGCGATCCAGCCAGAATTTTTTGCGCGTTTCCGCGCCGACCGCAATAAATCCTTCGCCGTGGCGGGCATTGGCCAAACGCACCATTTGGCTGGCGGCTTCCATTAACGCGTTTTCGTCATCAGAAACAATGTCGCCAATCAACACCATTTTTGGCCGCTGATTACGACGGGATTTGGTCGCGTAGCCGACTGCCTTTAAATAACGTTCATCGAGATGCTCCAAACCGGCCAGCACCGCGTGCGGATGGCCGTCGATAAAATCCTTGATTTCGACAATGGACGGCACGGCTTCTTTAACCTGGCCAAAAAACTCCAGACAAATGGTGCGGATGTGTTTGGGCATACGATGCAAAATAAACCGAGCCGAGGTGATGATGCCGTCACAGCCTTCTTTTTGAACACCCGGCAGTCCCGCCAAAAATTTGTCGGTGACATCCTTCCCGAGTCCGGCCTTGCGAAAGTCGGCCCCGGGGATGGAAAGTATTTTTTCGGTTTTGATGCGTTTGCCGGACGTATCGAGTGTGGTGACACGAAAGCGTGCCACGACGGCATCGTGAATTTTGCCGAGGTTATGGTCGAGGCGTTCGACATTCATCCACAACCCGTCTGGTGTGACCATGCGCCAAGAGGCGAGGTTATCGAGCGCGGTTCCCCACAGCACGGCTTTTTTGCCACCGGCATTCATGGCGATATTGCCGCCCACACACGATGCGTCAGCCGAGGTTGGGTCACACGCCCAGACCACACCTGCGGCTTCCGCCGCTTCCATTGCCCGTTTGGTGACAACACCCGCCTCACAGCGGATGGTGGCGACCGTGCCGGGTACACCCGGCAGTGCCATCATTTCGACCGCACCAAGTACATCGAGTTTTTCGGTGTTAATAATGGCCGACGTTTTGGTTAATGGAATGGTGCCGCCGGTATAACCGGTGCCGCCGCCACGCGGAATGATGGTGAGCTTGAGTTCAATTAAGGCGCGCACCAGCGGCGCGATTTCCTCTTCCGTTTCTGGATACACCACCACAAACGGGTATTCGATCCGCCAATCGGTGGCGTCGGTCACGTGAGATACCCGTGCCAGGCCGTCGAAAGCAATGTTGTCGCGGTGGGTGACTTTTGCCAGGCGTTTCGCGACCTTTTTACGCAGGTCCCAGGTTGCGCGAAACTCCTGTTCAAAATGGTCGACCGCTGCATGGGCGCGGCCGAGCAACATTTCGACTTGATTCGACTTTTGTTTGTTGTCCGCATCGGGCGCAGCAGCGGATTCTGCCTGGTCGCGGTCGCGGCGCAATTCAATATCGTGCAGCCGGTGGCGCATCGCCTCGATCAACAACGCGCGACGCTTGGGATTGTCGAGCAGGTCGTCTTGCAGGTATGGATTGCGTTCAACCACCCAGATATCACCCAACACTTCATACAACATTCGGGCGCTGCGGCCGGTTTTGCGTTGGTCGCGCAATTGATTGAGTATTTCCCATGCATCGGTGCCGAGCAGGCGAATAACGATTTCGCGATCTGAAAACGACGTGTAGTTATAGGGAATTTCGCGCAGACGCGGCGCAGGGCGATCACCCGCAGCAAAATGGGCAGATGAAGGCATGGTCGGCATAATGGCGGGGGCGTCCCGAGCGGTGGACATATGGCGGGTTCCCTAACAGTCGATCAGGAAAAAGCAATCGTTTTGATTCTACCGCAGTGCAGCATTGCATCGTGGCAGAGTCACTCATTCTCCCTTGCGTGCTAACATTTGGCGCACGGATAAACCAAAGAATTTCGGTTACAAATTGCCGTCCGAATAGGGACGTTCTAATAACCCCATCATCCTGGCAGAGGCCGGATCCAGAGGTGGACAAGTGATTGCAAATACAAAAGGACTGGATTCCGGCCCGGGCAAGTGCCCGGTTCATCCTGAGCCCGTCGAAGGGCCGGAATGACGAAATTTGTGGGTTTTTAGAAGTCCCCAATATGAAAATATGGCTATAGACGCCAGCTTTCAGCCATTTATGCTTCGAAATGCCCGTCCATAAAGGAGTTTCATTCTTTGCCACTCATTCCCGCAGTTAACGGTTCAAAAATCATTGTGTCGATCCCACTCCGTATTCGTATCGCCTCCCGTGAAAGTCCATTGGCCATGGCGCAAACACATTGGGTGGCGGCGCAATTGCGCGCGTTTCACCCCGGCATTGACGTTGAGATCATTGGCATGACCACCAAGGGGGACCAAATACTCGACAAGCCGTTGGCACAAATCGGTGGCAAGGGGCTGTTTATCAAAGAGCTGGAAGTCGCCATGAGTGAGGGGCGCGCCGATATTGCCGTGCATTCGATGAAGGATGTGCCGATGGTGGTGCCCGCGGGATTCGCGCTCACCACGGTGGGCCTGCGCGAAGATGTGCGTGATGCATTTATATCCAATCAATATCGATCCTTGGACGAATTGCCACCCGGATCAAAAGTTGGCACCTCCAGTCTTCGGCGGGAAAGTCAGATTCGTCATTTTCATCCGCACCTCACCATTTTGCCGTTACGCGGAAATGTGAATACCCGGTTAAAGAAACTCGACAATGGCGAATTCGACGCCATTATTTTGGCGGCAGCCGGGCTAAACCGGCTTGGATTGGGTGCGCGCATCCGTGGCACGCTCGATCCGGCACGGCATATTCCGGCGGTGGCACAAGGTGCGCTGGGCATTGAGTATCGTCTGGGTGATTACGATATTGAGCAGATATTAAAACCATTTTGTGTGATCGCCACCGACGCCACGGTTGCCGCTGAACGGGCCTTTGGTCGTCGATTGTCGGCAAGTTGTGATGTGCCACTGGGTGCTTCGGCCACTCTGAATGCGGATGGCAATGAATTGACCATCACCGGATTTGTCGCCACGCCGGATGGATCGACCCGCCTGGCCAAAACCATGGTCGGCCCAATCCATCAGGCTGATTCACTCGGCATTTCACTTGCCGAGGCACTGTGCGCGGACGGGGCCGATCGCATATTGGCTGATTTGGTGGTGGCGGCACATCGTAGCGGCGCGACCGAAACACCCGAAAGCGGGCGTGAATAATCCCCCACGCCTCACCGGTATCAAAATGGTGGTGACCCGACCGGAGCCGGCGGCGTCAAAAACGGTTCGTGCATTAATGGCGGAGGGGGCCGAGGCAATCGCCATCCCGCTGCTCAAAATTGAGGGTCTGCCGGTTAAAAAAGTGCTGGCGACCTACCAGCCGTTGCTCAACAATATTGTTGAGCCGACCAAGGTTATTTTTATCAGTGCTCATGCAGTGCAATATGGCCTGCCTGTGCTCAAGAAGCTCAAAAAATTCTTTCCGTTGGCGCGGTTCATTGCGATCGGCGCGGCCACCGCCGGAAAGCTTGCAGCGCAAGGGGTGCAAAGTGTGTTGCCCGCCTTGGGGGAGGATAGTGAAGCGCTGCTGGCCGCGCCAATGCTGCAAAAAATTCGCGGCCAGACCATTGTGATTGTAAAAGGCGAGAGTGATGCGGGTGGCCGCACCTATTTGGCCGAATCCCTGTCCGCGCGCGGTGCCATGGTGGTCGGCCTGGTTTGTTATCGTCGATCGATGATTGATTTGCCGATCAAGGCGCGCAATGCGTTGAAATGGGCGGTCGCCCACAGCACCCATGTGCTGGCCGGCAGTGTTGAGACCCTTGATGCATTCGACTTTAACGGCGGCAAAATATTAATGTCGCGTATTCCGCATCTGTTGGTACCGCACCAACGTATTGCCAAGGTGGCAAAAGCGCGCGGGGCAAAACAAATCTCGGTGGTGTCGCTTGAAGACAACAATTTGGTGGAAACCCTGGCGAACCTGCAGGTTAATTTGCATCCTGCTCCTCCATGCGGTTGAATACGGATAACCCTATGGCAAACGATATGAACAGTGACTTTCAACCCGATCCAGCCGTGGCGATTGCCAAAACACCACAGTCGGGTTTTTCCCTGGCGACCGTTGCCGCCGTTGCAATGGCATTATTTGCCGGTGTTTTTAGCTTGGCGGTATGGTGGGAGAGCCGCGGCATCCGTAACGAGCTGACACAAACCCTCGGCGCAAAAATTTCCGAACTCGATAAACAGGGTCGCGAAACCGTGTCGCGCAATGAGGCATTGGTCCGTGATACCCGCGATTTACAAAACCGATTGGCACAGATGGAAGCCAAGTTGGGGGAATTTCAAAATCAGCGGGTTGCGATCGAAGAAATGACCCGCGATCTGGCACGCGCGCCTGAGGATTGGCTATTGGCCGAAATTGAACAAACCCTCAATATTGCAAGCCGTGAGTTGACGCTGGCCGGAAACGTCCGTGCCGCCATCAGCGCGTTGCAATCGGCTGAGCAACGCCTGGCCCGCGCGGACAAGTTACAGGCAACACCCTTGCGCCGAGCCATTAGTCAGGATTTGGAGCGCCTTAAAGCCACCCCGGCGGTAGATACCCAGGGCATCACCGTCAAGCTCGATAATCTGATGTTGCAAAGTGTCAGCCTGCCCATGGCCGTGCCTGGTCTTGTTGTCGCAACCATGGGTAAAGACATGGATGGGGGAAAAGCCGGCCCACCGTCGACGGACGCATCCTGGCTAAAAAAAGCGTGGTTAGACTTTTTGGACGCGATGCAAGCGTTGGTCAGAATCCGCGAAATCGAGCCGGCCGAGGCCGCGCTCATGACCCCACTGCAGGCGGTATTTGTGCGGGAAAATTTACGGCTGCGGTTGTTGTCGGCGCGTATGTCGTTATTGGCGCGAGACGAGGTAAATTTCAAGGAAGACCTCAGGGCGGCACGTGAACTGATCCAAAAATATTTTGACGCCAAGGCAAAAGTGAATCAGAACGCGGTGATCACCCTCAAACAATTGGCGGAAAACTCCTTGTCCATCACCCCCCCCGACATTGTGCAAAGCCTGAACGCAATCCGCGCCGCACGAGAAATTCGCAATACGCGCGAACGTGTTGTGCGTTGATTGAAGCCCAATGATTCCGTTTAACCGATTCGAATCATGACAAACAAACCAATTCGCTGGGTCTTATGGGTGTTTGCGCTGGCGGCGACGGCCGTGTTGCTGGCGTTGGCCGGCCGTTATGGTTCGGGTTATGCCGTATTTGTGGTGCCACCCTGGCGTATTGAGTTGTCGATGATGATGTTTAGCCTGATTGTTGTGGTGTCGGCGTTATTGCTTTATGCATTGGTTCGCTTGTCGATTCGAGCATATCAATTGCCACTTGATCTGCGCGAGCGCAAGGTCGCAAATGAACGGCAGAAGGTGATGCTTGATTTGCACAACGGTATGAAATCATTGTTTGGTGGTCGATTTGACGACGCCGAGAAATTGGCGCGCCGGGCAATGATGGCCAAGTCTGGCGTCAATCAAGCGGACGAAGACATTCATAACCTCGCCGCTGCGCTGGCCGCATGGGCGGCGCACGAAGGCGGAAATTTGCCCGCAGCGTTGCCCTATCTGGAAAAAATCACCGGTCACAAGGCAGCCAATATGCGAGATGCATCAAAAGCCTATATGTTGCTTGCGGAAGGCCGTGCGACTGAGGCGTTGCCGGTATTGCGATCGTTGGCAGCCAACGATCCGGGCAACGTTGGTGCATTAAAAATGAAAGTGGAGGCTGAAATCGCCGCGAAGGAGTGGGACGAGGTGTTGCTGACACTCGGCCCACTCAAGCGTACCGGCCTCCTGCCACAACACGCGGTGGATGAAATCCGTTTAAATGCCGAAATCGAACTGATGAAATCCCGCCCGGCGGAACGCGATGCCCTGGTGGATGCCTGGCGCAAGCTTGATAACCACACCCGCTATCAACCACGTCTGGCCGACGCCTTGGCAAACCGATTGATTGCCGTCGGTTTGGGCAAAGATGCGGCAAAAATTATTGAAGAGACCGTAGATCGTTGTGATCAAGAGCAGTGGGAAGATGCGCTGGCATCGCTGACCCTGCGTTATGCGGATGCCAATTCGGGTTCGACCACGGCGCAAATTGAATGTGCCGAAAGTTGGCTGGAAAAACATCCGCGTGAGGCGTCGTTGCTGGCGGCCCTCGGCAAGCTCTGCATGCGTCAGGGTTTATGGGGGAAAGCGCAGAGTTATCTGGAGGCCAGTGTTGCCATGCGACCAACGGTGGAGGCGCATATGACGCTCGCCAGACTGATGGAGCAGGTCGGCAAACCGCAGGACGCCATGAGTCACATCAAGCGGAGCGCCGAGCTGGCAAAGGGACCTGCCTAACCATAATCGTCAGTTCCGGCAACCCTACCGTACAAAATTCAAACCAATATCGGCCAGAAACGTCCGTTTGGCGGGCACCAACTCATGCCGGTTGGCAATTTCATAAAATTGCAATATGCGATCGTTCCGACCCCCTCAACTATTTCCATGGCAATTTTTCTGACCACACCTGATCCGCTGATGGCAGCATTTTGGGTCAGCCGTGATGCCATCAAGAAATTGATCGGCTGTTTGTGAATGTCCCGGATACAAACGTGCATTCGTCGCTTGGCGCGTTGCAGCGGTACAAAATCCTCCACACTGCACCGGAAGCTGCTTTTGACGACATTGCCAAACGCGCGGCGAAAATTTTCGGCACCGCGTTTGCCGGCATTTCATTTTTTGAACCGGTTGCGAATGCGGATGCAGCGCCTGGAAGCCAAGCAGCACAAATGTTGCGCTGGAACGAATGGTTCAAGAGTGCGGCGGGTCTGCCGCAACAATCGTTGTCCCGTACGGAATCATTTTTTACCCCCTTTGCGATCAGTGAATCGTCTTTACCGTTTGATGCCCGCGTGGCCCGCACTCTGGTGATTCATGATGCGCTTGCCGACAAACGCTTGCGTGACCATTCTTGGGTGGTGTCGGCGCCCAATATTTGTTTTTATGCGGGGGCCGTCATTTTGTCGCGTGAACGTATGCCGATCGGTGTGTTGGCCGTGTTTGATACCGCCGGTCGCGATAGCAAGTCTCGTGAAATGGAGGCGTTGATCAATCTTGCCGATTTGGTGACGGCACGATTGGAAGCGCGCCGTGAACGGCGCGAGGCAGGTGATCGAGAAAGATGGTCGGATGAAACGGAAAACGGATTGGCGGCGGCGCAGGCACCAGCGGATGAGCATCTGGCCAATTTGACCCGCGAATACATGCAAATAGAGCAATTGCTCGAGGATGAAATCGCCATTCGGCAGGCAGCTGAAATCGGTTTGCGACATGAAAAGGAATTCTCGGACGCCGCCATTGCCAGTTTGCCTGGGGCATTTTTTATGTTTGACCGCAACGGCCATATGGTGCGATGGAATCAGAATTTTCAGATCAATACCGGTTACGATCAGGCCGAAATTGGCCACATGCGCGCCGTTGACTTTATTGCACCACACGACCGTGCTGTTGTCGCTGATGCCATCCGTGGCGTGATTGATCGGGGGGACGAAATTACTCTCGAAGCCGATATGTTGTCAAAAGACGGGAACGAGGCACCCTATATTTTTTACGGTCGCCTGCTTGACATCGGTGGTGAGCGTTATTGTCTGGGCGTGGGCCGCGATATTACCGAGCGTCGGCGCACCGAGCGGGTTATTACCGATGCCAAAGAACGACTCGATTTGGCTTTAGCAGGCTCCAACCTGGCGCTTTGGGACTGGGATTTGGCGGCCAATGAAGTTTATTTCAGCGAAGGCTGGGTGGGTGTGCTCGGTATCAAATTAGCAGGCACGGGTGGTGCCCGTTTTCGCGGTGAGCAAGTGGTTGGTTTTTGCCATTCAGATGACCAGTCAAAATTTGAAGCGGCCGTGGCCGCGGCCGTGCGTGGCATCAGTGAAGAATTTATGTGCGACTATCGTGTGCCCGGACTGGACGATGACTGGATCTGGCTGCACTCTTCTGGCAAGGTGACCGAGCGCAACGTAAACGGACATGTGCGGCGCATGACCGGCACCACATCCAATATCACCGCACGCAAAACGGCTGAAGAGCGGGTTGAATTTTTGGCCACGCGCGACGTGTTGACCGGGCTGCCGAATCGGATGTTGTTGCATGACCGGCTGGAACTCGGCCTGGCCAACGCGGCGCGTAAAGCGTCGAAACTCGCCTTTATGTTTATCGATCTGGACCGGTTCAAAAGTATTAACGACACACTCGGTCATGATGTGGGTGACGAGCTGTTAAAACGTGTTGCTGGTCGCTTGTCCGCCTGTGTGCGTGCCAGTGATACGGTGGCGCGTCTGGGTGGGGATGAGTTTGCCATCATTCTTGAAAATCTGTCGACTGATGGCCAAGAAGCGCAGAGTGTCGCCGAAAAAATGATTGCTTCACTGGCCGCGCCGATGCAAATTGGTGAAAATCAACTCAATACCTCGTGTTCACTTGGTATCAGCGTTTATCCAACAGATGGTGAAGATTCACAAACCCTGATGAAACACGCCGACGTCGCCATGTACGATGCAAAGGCAAAGGGCCGTAACAACTACCAATTCTTCTCACAGGCGATGAACGCCAAAGCGCAGGAGCGTTTGTCAATCGAGAATTTTTTACGGCTGGCGTTGCGTCGTAATGAATTAACTTTGCATTACCAACCCCGCGTCGGCTTTTCGACCGGTGAAATGACCGGTGTCGAGGCATTGCTGCGTTGGCAACATCCCAAGTTAGGCATGATGGTGCCGGAGCAATTTATCAGTGTCGCCGAAGACTCCGGACTGATTGTTCCGATTGGAGAATGGGTGTTGGAAGAAGCGTTCCGGCAGGTGGCGGCATGGCAAAAAAAATCCGGCCGTAATTTTGCCGTCGCCGTTAATTTATCCGCGGGCCAGATGTTTGATCCCAACAGACTGGCGACATCGATTGGCAGCGCTTTGAAAAAATCCGGTCTTGACGCGCACGACGTGGTACTGGAACTGACTGAAAGTATGTTGTTGAAAATTACCGATGACGCCGCCAATATGCTTAAACAATTGGGCGCAATGGGAATTGGGATTGCCGTGGATAACTTTGGAACGGGTTTTTCGTCCCTCTCGTATCTTAAACAATTGCCGATTGATTCCATCAAAGTAGATTCGAGTTTTGTGCGTGACATCGGCCAGGAAAAAAACGACGACGCAATTATTCGCGCCATTATTGCCATGACCCATTCACTCAAACTGAACGTGGTCGCGGAGGGGGTGGAGCGCGAAGAGCAGTATCGGGTGCTGCGCGATTTGGACTGTGATGAATTTCAGGGGTTCTATTTTTCCAAGCCGCTGCCACCGGAGGAGTTTGAAGCGCAATTTCTGGACGGGGTTTGAAGTGTGCAATTTTGGGAGAGCAGTTTATGCCGAATGATTTTTTGAAGTCGCTGGTTGGCAATTGAGAGGGCAGTGTGCGGACCTGATTCGAGCCGGACAAACTTGCCGATACCTCGACGATCAAGGCCACCATCCGGCCATTTCTCGGGGATCGATTTTTTCGTCACGAATATGTGAGTACGATACAAGGCAAGTCCCGCACTACGGCCTGACCGATTGGTGGTGTTGCGCGATCCAAGTGTTTTAACCTGCATATTTCATGGGGGCACGTTTGCTGATGGTTCGTGGGTACGGCGAAAAGCGCCTTTTCCCACCCGGACTTCTACCCTGCAAATGGCAACTGCGTGGGCAATAAACCTGCCCACCCTACGCACCGCAAAATTCGCATGCACCGCAAAATTAACCGGCTCGTAGGGTGGGCAGGTTTTATCTGCCCACGGATTGATGATGGTTCGTGAGCACGGCGAAAATCCGTTGCGGATTGAGCCGTCAGGCAGGCTTGGTTGGCGCAAGAAATATCGCCAACAGGTCATTCAAAAACAACCGCCCATTTTCGGTGGGCACAATGTGCACATGGTCGCGCCAAATCAACCCGGTTGATTCCGCCCGATCCAATTCGCGACTGATGACGTTAATCGGTAAGCCGGTACGCTCGCTAAACAGTGCAATCGGAAAACCGTCAGTCAGGCGCAGCGTATTCATCATGAATTCAAATGGCAATTCTTCACGTGCAATCGCTGTTGTTTCCTGGCGGGCGTCACCCGCCAATGCTTGTTCCATAAAAGTGCCGGGTTGTTTGTGACGCATTTCACGGGTGATTTTGTCCGGGAACGATAATTTGCTGTGTGCACCTGCGCCGATGCCAATGTAGTCCCCAAAACGCCAGTAGTTCAGGTTGTGTTTGGCTTGTTTTCCCGGCTTGGCGTACGCCGAGGTTTCGTAATGCACATAACCAGATTCATGTAATTTTTGATGAATCATGTCCTGCATATCGGCCGCCAATTCGTCGTCTGGTAACGGCGGTGGAAACCGATGAAACAGGGTGTTCGGCTCGAGGGTCAGGTGGTATATCGATAAATGATTGGTGCCAAATGACAGTGCCATCTCCACATCTTTTACACATTCTGCCAAGGATTGTCGCGGCAGCGCAAACATCAAGTCAAGATTGATGTTGTCAAAATGTTGCTGGGCGATCTGGATGGCGCGTTTGGCTTCGTCATCGTTATGCACCCGGCCCAGCGCATGGAGGTGGGCCGCATTAAAACTTTGAATGCCAATTGATAGGCGATTCACACCGGCTTGACGATAGCCCCTGAATTTTTCCATCTCGAAGGTGCCGGGATTGGCTTCCATGGTGATTTCGGCATCCGGCTCAACCACCAGCCGCGCGCGCACCGCGCCAAGAATGGCGTCAATGCCGGCAGCTGAAAACAAACTCGGTGTGCCTCCGCCAAAAAATATGCTGTGAATGCGTCGCCCCCATACCCTGGGCAGGGTTGCGTCGAGATCGGCAATCAGCGCATCGATATAGCGCTGCTCAGTTGCCGCGTCCAAGCTGTTGCTGGCAAAGGTTGACGGGCGAACCGTCACCCCAGGTTGGCGCCCGTCGGGATTGTCACGCGGCGGCGGTGACTTTAATATTTGTTGGGCGGAAATCGTCACATGGCCATCCACTCCGGACTTCATTTCATGAGAATTAAAATCGCAATAGGGGCATTTTTTGATGCACCATGGAATGTGGATATAGAGTGACAGCGGCGGCAATGCGGCAAGCAAAGTGGTGGCGCCGGCGACACCAAACCCTAATATTGGCGGCATGTTTGGCGGCATTTAAGCCGAAAACCCTTGCTGGTGCTGGAGTTTGATTTTTAACATTACCATTGCTTTGCCGCGATGACTAATGCTGTTTTTGGTTTGTGCATTGAGTTCTGCGGCGGTGCAGCCATGTTCTGGCAGGAAAAAATGCGGATCATAACCAAAGCCACCCTGGCCGCGTGGTGCGACGACAATTTCGCCCCACCAATCACCATCGGCAATCAGCGGGCGTGGGTC
>JANPNU010000435.1:0-7782 GCA_031427615.1 Burkholderiales bacterium | reverse complement strand
GTGGTCACCAATGTATTGCCGTTTAATCCCAATACCAAACGTGTGGGAGGTTTGTTGTCCGAGGCGGAAATACTGAAGCAGGGCAAAAATGACTACATGTCGAAGCAACAGCTGGCCTTCTTTCGTCAGCGATTAATCGATCTGCAAGCACAGCTGCGCGAAAACGCCGGCCAAACGACGGAGCATTTGCGTGAATTGTCCATCGTCCCGGACCCTGCTGACCGTGCAACCCTGGAAGAGGAGCACGCACTTGAACTACGTGCCCGTGACCGTGAACGAAAACTATTAAAAAAAGTTGAGGCCGCCATTGTTCGTATCGATGACGGGTCATACGGGTATTGCGAAGAGACGGGTGACTCGATTGGTGTGCCACGCTTGTTGGCGCGCCCGACCGCAACGTTGACCATTGAGGCCCAGGAACGTCGGGAGTTAAAGCAGCGCATGTTTGGCGAGTAATGACTACTTTAGGCGGCAAAAAAAACGCCAATCTGTGCCAGGGTTGGCGTTTTTCATTGTGTCGTCCGAATAATGCACCCATCCCCTAATTGCGGTAAGTAGTTGATTATCTGTTGTTGATTTTACAAAATGTGAAAAAAATCACACCATTTTATGGAGGTTGGGTGTAACTTTGCGTAATTAACAAAAGTTTAAATTGCGAAAGTACCACCATGACCGACAAAGTCTCTGAGGGTTTTGCCAAACGCGCCGCGCGGGCATCCCGTGAAACTCATTCCAGTGGCGGTCGAGTGAGCCGAATACCTCCGCCAGTCCTATCCGCGCAAACCGCACTTGAGTTAAAGCGGCGCCAAACCGCTGAAATATACCGCGCCATGCCGACGTCAATGGTGTTGTCGTACATTGGAACCATTTTTGCGTTTGTCCTGTTTTATACGACGGGCGACGCTGCGCGTGGCATTTATTGGTTTGCGTTTGCCACCGGCGTGTTATTTTTCCGCGCAATAGCCATTTGGCATTACGCACAAGAGGGCGTGATCAAGAATCCCGATCGTTGGGCAAGTCTGCTCATCGCGGGAAATGTGCTGGCCGGTATCCAATGGGGGTTGGTCGGTACGTGGCTGTTTGTGGCTGATCCAGTCTACCGGGCGTTATTTTCTGTTATTGCCGTGATTGGTTATGTCGGCGGATCGGTTGTACCGTTTTCACCGGTCAGATTTGCCCATGCTGCTTTGGCGATTCCGGCCGCATTTCCTACGGCAATTTATATATTTTTTATCCGTGCAGATGGCAACGCCATTGTTGGTGCCATTTCTCTTTTCCTGTTGGGATCCATCATTTATATGGGTGAAATGCAATACAAAATCATCCGTGCACGGCTGCTATCTGAAATGGAAAACGAACAGTATCGTCGTGACGCTGAGAAAAGCACTGCGTCACTCGGGGTGGATCTGCAAAAGCTTGAGCATCGTGCAATGGTGGTCAAACGTGCCCAAATCGAGGCACGGCGTCGCGCAGAAACCCTTTCCCGTCATATTGAAACAACCTTGCTGCCGGTTATGGAATGTGATCAGGATGGCCGCATTATTGAATGGAACCAGGCGGCGGAGGCCACGTTTGGCTATCAACACAGCGACTTGGCGGCCATTACCCTTAACAACTTGGTGGCGTCGGTTGAACCCAAAACCACTTGGGCGGCATTTTTTGACACCACGTTGAACCTGAAAAAACCCGGCGCGATGGATGTGTTTGTGCGCGCACATGACGGTCGGCCCTATGCCGTTCGGCTTTATGTGACTCCCATCGATATCGACGGGGACGCCAGCAAAAAAGCCGGGCGTGCAGCCATCATTGTCACCAATATTCCGACCGAACTGGCAGTGCGTCGGGCCGAAAAGCTGGCGGGCAACCAAAAATAATCTCTCCGTAAAAACGCTGCGACGGTTTAGCGCGCCTGCTCCGGCATCTCATCGCCATCCCCACGCCGACGCCAAACCATCCAGCGCTCTTTGCCGACAAAAACAGGAATTGAGTCCGTCGGCACCCGACTTTCAACCAGCTCAAAATTGGCTGCGAGCAGGTTGTCCAATTCGTTTGCCCCGATGCCAAATGGTGGCCCCTTCTCATCGACGCAGACATAGAAATAACCGGCCAATTCCCCACCAACTTTTGTTACCGTCGCCATTTGATCTGCCCATTTGAGTCGTAACGCAAGTGGAAGGGCACATAAAAATGCACTCTCATAAACAAGCTCAAATGGCCTCGCCGACCATTTTGTGTCAAAAAAATCCGCCTGATCGATACAATCGTTCGACAGATTGTTTAGTTTGAGCAAGTGTTTTGCGCTTGCGACCGCCGCGGACGAAAAATCAATCGCCGTCACCTGCCAGCCGAACTCCAAAAAACAGCGCACTTCGTGGGCGTTTCCGCAGCCGGGTATGAAGGATCGTGCTGCTGGCCGCTGTTGTAACAGCGTGCGGAAATCGTCCGGCACACGGCCACGATCCCACGGAGTGAAATTGGCTTGAAAACGCACGTCCCAGAATGCGGGTGAGTCTGGATGATGTTTGGGAAAGGTGGGCGCGGCGTTGAGTTTGTTCATGCTGACGATTATAAGCATGAGTTTTGTCGTCAAAAAGGGCGGTTTGGTCGCAAGCAATTGGTTGTCGTGGCGTTCATCGGCTAAAGTCGCTTTACCTGAATTTTTGGATTCCCTATGAAATCAAAATCTGTTGCATTGATTGTTGGGCACATTGGATTGCCCCTGTTAGTCGGATGTTCCAACGCAGGGTCGTTGAATCCACCCGCAACCATCACTCTCAATGAATGTCGCATTGACGGGGTGGACACCGCAGTCAAGTGCGCCAAGCTCGAGGTATTCGAAAATCGAGCGTTAAAGTCGGGGCGAAAAATCGCGCTCAATATTGTTGTGCTGCCGGCAGCGGCGCGCATTAAGGAGCCGGACCCGATTTTCTTGTTTGCCGGCGGGCCAGGTCAGGCGGCGTCCGACTTGATTCCCGCCGCCCAAAGAATCCTAGGCGGCTTGACCAGCAAACGCGATATCGTTTTTGTTGATCAACGCGGCACGGGTAAATCCAATTTATTGAATTGCAAATTTCCCAGCGAAGATGATCCGGCCATGGCCGATCCGGCATCGCGACGGGCAATGACGCTAAAAGTCTTTTCTGAGTGTCGCGACATCTTGTCGAAAAATGCGGATCTCACTCAGTACGGTACAACCACTGCCATGGCCGATTACGATGACGTACGCGCAGCGCTGGGTTACAACCAGATCAATTTATGGGGCGCATCCTACGGTACGCGTTCGGCGCAGGAGTATTTACGCCGATACCCCGATCGTGTGCGCACAATGGTGATTGATGGGGTGGCATCGACATCGATGGCATTGCCGGCAACATTTGCGCGGGATGCCAGTGCGGTGCTGGAATCGGCATTTATCGCTTGTGAACAATCGTCATTGTGCAAAAAAAATTACCCAACCCTGCGCGAAGATTTTTCCAATTTATTGGCGCGATTGGCAAAAAAGCCGCAAACCATTTCTATGGTGGATCCGCTGAATGGATTGGCACGACCCATCACCGTGTCCCGCGAGACCGTTTCGATGCTGGTTTTTTCGGCGCTGTACATACCGCAGCTGGTTTCGGTTTTGCCTGAGGTAATCAAACAGGCGGCGTCCAATGAGTTTGCACCGCTGTTTGCACTCGTCGGTGGTTTTATGGAGTTTGCCGACGACAAAATTGCCATGGGCATGCGGATGTCGGTGAATTGTAATGAAGACGTGCCACGAATTGATGCAACGACTCGGGCGAATGCAGCAAAAGTCGCACCGTTTGGTGATACGTTTATCCGTGAATTTTCAACTGCCTGTGAAGTCTGGCCAAAGGGAAAAGTTGCGGCAGATTTTTTCACGCCAGTTCTGTCTGATAAACCGGTGCTGATTTTATCGGGCAGACTTGATCCGGTGACTCCGCCCGGCTTTGGTGATGAAGTAAAAAAGACGTTTTCCAATAGCGTACATTTTGTCGCGCCAATGGCCGGCCACGGGGTTTCACATTTGGGTTGTGGTCCAAAGCTGATTAAACAATTCATAGAAAAGGCGTCGGTTGCCGGCCTGAATGGCGACTGCTTGAATCGATTGCCCCGTCCAACGTTTTATCAGGCAATGGAAAAAAAATCGGGCAAGATCGCTGAGGCCGCAAAGGGTCTGGCGATAATCGCGATCGAATCAAACGACATGACCAATCAAAAAAATAGCGCCACCCCGACGATTGCTGGAGAGAAGAAATGATTGATGTTCGTGGGTTAGAAAAAAATTTCGGCACCACCGCCGCGCCCATCATGGCTGTTGATGGCGTGACCTTTTCAGCACCAAGCAGTGCAATAACAGGATTATTGGGACCGAACGGCGCGGGTAAAACGACCGTTATTCGTATGATTGGCTCGTTGATTGAAATTGGCGGCGGCTCGGCGACGGTGGACGGTATGGATGTCGCGTGTGATCCGGATGGAGTTCGATCGGTGAGTGGGATTCTCACCGACGCCCGGGGTTTGTACACCCGCCTGACGGCACGCGAAAACATTCGCTACTACGCCGAGTTACGCGGTATCGACGTTCAAAAAAGTGAAGCGACCATTAAGCGATTTGTCGACTGGCTGGACATGAAGGACATCATCGATCGACGCACCGAGGGTTTTTCGCAAGGTGAGCGCATGAAAGTGGCCATCGTCCGTGCGCTGGTGCATGAACCGTCAACGGTTATTTTGGACGAACCAACCAATGGGCTGGACGTGATGACCACCCGCGCCTTGCGTGAGCTGATCAAACGATTAAAAGTGGAAGGGCGTACGGTCATGTTTTCGTCGCACATCATGCAAGAGGTTGCCGCGTTGTGCGACGAAATTGTCATCATCGCCAAGGGCCGTGTGACTGCGCAAGGAACCACCGAACAACTATTGGCGGAAAGTGGCAAAACCAATTTGGAAGATGCTTTTGTGATGCTGGCCGGGATCGATGCGGATTTTTCAGAACCAAATAATCAGAAGGCGGCGTGATCATGGCAATTTCAAAACTTGATACCATTCTTATCGTTGCCAAAAAAGAATTAAAGGATCACTTGCGCGACCGACGAACAACCCTCATGATTTTGCTGTTGTCTGTCGCCATGGGCCCGGTCATGTTGATGGGGCTTGGCTATTTCATTTCATCGATGGAGCAAAAGGCTGAGAAAAAAGAGCTGTTCGTTTTGGGCGCGGCGCACGGGCCGGAAATCGTCAACTATATGTTGCGTCAGGACATCAGCATCATGGAACCCAAGCGGGACTATCGCAGCTTGATCAAACAGGGCAAACACGATCCGGTTTTGGTGATCCCGGCCGATTTCAGCGCAAAATTTTTAACCGGTGATGCCAAAGTGGAGTTGGTTTATGACGATACCCGCCAAGACGCGGGCAATGCTTCCATTCGTATGTTGCGGAATGTTATGCGTGGATTTAATACCGAAGTTGGCAATCAACGCTTGATTGCCCGCGGCATTTCCTCAGCCGTGTTCCGCGCAGTTGAGGTTCAGGATACCAATCTGGGTACCGCCGCGCAGCGCGCGGCGGGACTGTTATTTATTATTCCGTGGATCACTTTGATTGGTTGTGTCACCGGGTGTATGTCGATGGCGGTTGATTTGGCGGCGGGTGAGCGGGAACGAGGTTCACTCGAGCCGCTCTTAATGTCACCCATCGCCCGTGAAGCGTTGGTGCTGGGCAAGGCCTTGTCCGTGTCAATTTATGCGGTTGGCATTGCCGTGATTACGTTGCTGGGATTTGCGTTGACGCTTAAATTTGGGAACCTGCCCGGTATCGCCACCGTTATTTCACTTTCCGGCACACAATATCTTGGATTTTTTGTAATGATCTTAAGCTTCGCGCCGGCCATGGCGGTAATGCAAATGTTGCTGGCAACCTACGGGCGCAATTTTAAGGAGGGGCAGACCTATGCAACCTATGCGATTCAACTTGTCGCCATCCTGCCCGCCGTAGCGATTTTTGCCCAAGTGAAGGATGCGACCTGGCAGTTGTTGGTGCCGGTGATGGCGCAACTCATGGTGATGACGCGGCTACTGCGCGGGGAGTCGGTGGAGGCGATCCATTTTTTGCTGCCAACTGCCATTAATGTCGCTATATTTACCATTGCCGTGATGCTGATATCGCGATTGTTGCGCCAAGAAAAAATTATTTTTGGCCGGGCGTAACGCCGATGGCCTGGCGGGAAAAACGACCAGCAGCAGAGCCATGTTTCTGAGGAAACGTCCTCAGAACCCCCGCCAGGAGCGGGTATTGATTTTTTGGAGTTGCGTGTTCGCCACCGGACCCACCTGTTGGGTGGGATTCCCAGTCTCTCTCCTCTATAATTCAAACAACCGTTTGAATTCTTTCGCCATTTGATCAACTTCTAGTCAGAAATCCTACTTCGATGAAAATTCTTGTGCCCGTCAAGCGTGTGGTCGACTACAACATCAAGGTTCGCGTCAAAGCGGATCAATCCGGAGTTGAGCTTGCCAATGTCAAAATGTCCATGAATCCCTTTGATGAAATTGCCGTCGAAGAGGCATTAAAACTCAAAGAAGTCGGGGTCGCGACCGAAATAGTCGCGGTATCCATCGGCGTCATGCAATGCCAGGAAACCCTGCGCACCGCGTTGGCCATGGGTGCGGATCGTGCGATTTTGGTTGAAGTCAACACCGAGGTGCAACCACTTGGCGTGGCCAAAGTACTCAAGGCGCTGGTGGACAAGGAATCACCACAACTGGTTTTGTTGGGTAAACAAGCTATCGACGACGACTCCAATCAAACCGGACAAATGCTGGCCGCGTTGTTGGGCTGGCCACAGGCAACGTTTGCCTCAAAGGTGGTCGTCAACGGTGGGGAGGCAAGTGTCACACGCGAAATTGACGGAGGTTTGGAAACGGTGGCAATTAAATTGCCGGCCATCGTGACCGTAGATTTGCGATTAAATACGCCGCGTTACGCGACCTTGCCAAATATCATGAAGGCCAAGAAGAAACAACTGGACGTGATGACTCCGGAATTGCTCGGTGTTGATGTGGCACCGCGCCTGAAGACGATAAAGGTTGCCGAGCCACCAAAACGCAAGGGTGGCGTCATGGTTGCGGATGTGGCGGCGCTGGTGGACAAACTTAAAAACGAAGCAAAGGTGATTTAATTTCCCCGTGGGAAATTAAATCATCCCCGCGCAGGCGGGGATCCAATTTTGATTTACAGGTATCCAATGGGGGAAATTAAATCATCCCCGCGCAGGCGGGGATCCAATTTTGATTTATAGGTATCCAATGGGGAAATTAAATCATCCCCGCGCAGGCGGGGATCCAATTTTCAAGGGTTAACATGACTATTCTTATTGTTGCCGATCATGACAACACACATATCAAATCCGGCGTGACCAATGCGGTTGCCTGCGCAGCAAAAATCGGTGGTGAAATTCACGTTTTGATTGCCGGCAGTCAATGTTCGGCAGCGGCCACTGCTGCGGCGGCCATCACCGGTGTGACCAAAGTGTTGGTGGCGGATGCGACCCACTATGCACAACCGGTGGCGGAAAATATCGCCTCGCTGGTGCTGGCACTGGCGAAAAATTATTCGCATATTTTGTTTCCAGCGTCGGCGTCGGGCAAAAATACCGCGCCACGGGTGGCGGCACTGCTCGATGTGGCACAAATTTCCGATGTATTGGCGGTGGAGTCAGCCGATACTTTTGTTCGACCCATTTACGCGGGTAACGCTTTTGCCACGGTGCAA
>JANPNU010000434.1:0-2192 GCA_031427615.1 Burkholderiales bacterium | reverse complement strand
CATTTGATTTCGACACTTGGTATGGACGCTTGGTACTTTTATGCAGCCAATTTGTGCCGCAAAGATGTGGCTATTTATCCACAGTTCACCAGCAAAAAAATTCGTGCAGCGCAACAAATTTGTCATGCATCAAGAAACGGGCGGTTTGATCCCCATTCGATCCACATCACGTTCTGAACTTTCGCCGATCCCGCCAACATCACCCACCCCTGTTTCAACCCTGGCGTCGCCTGATTGCAAAGTATGTGACGGCATGATTTCAGGGTTGGCATCAACCAACACCGGCAGCGGGTCATCCGCGATGCGATCTTCCGGACCTTCCGCAACCACGTTCGACGCCCCAGCCACGTCCTCGCGCTGGGCCTCGGACTCAGCCTCAGCCTCAGCCTTATTCTTCGCCTCTTCCTCATCATCGTCAAATAGACGCAACGTCTTGGATTGATTCATGTTCTTTAACCATTCCGGCGGCAACGGATCCGGCTTGTTGTAATCATCGATATAAATGTCGAGCCGATCCATGACGTTGTAGTGCGGATCGGTAAACAACAGTTTCATCGCTTCATTACGCAATTTCGGATCCACATCTTTGGCCATAAAAGGCGAAAAATCCGACTGCGGATTGAGTGAGGCAATGATCGGCAACGGTGCCGCCTGTGTAGGATGATCAGTTGGCAAACTGCCCGAATGGTAGGCCGTTTCAGGTTGTTTTGCCCCATCTATGGCGTCATTGCTTGGGTTTGATATTTGACTTTCCACCCGAGCGGTGTTGGTTGGCAAATTCGTCACCGCCACCGCCTGCGTGGCTTGATCTGCGTCCGCTGGACCCTCCGGCGCGGATGGGTCTGCCAGTTTGCGTTTTGACCAGCGCGAAAAAAAATTAGCGTCATTCATGGGGGATGACTTTCATTCTTATGCGCCGCCTTTGATCTTGCTGTCGTAGCGGCCTTCTTTACTGCCAAACGACTGTGGGCGAATCCGCTGTTTCTTTTCCGGTGGTTGGTAATTGTCACGCACCCATTCGCTGAGCTTGGCGAAAATCTCTGCCGGCATTGGCACCCCATCAACTTTTTCCTGGGCGTCCATCCAGCGTGCCGCCTCGTTGTATGAGAGTGTCACCGAGTGAGGAAACGCATCGGTGGTTTCATCATCAAACCGATACATGACAAACACACGCGGCTCGGGCGATGTCACGTTCAGATAATTCCCCTCGGCTTCATCGGCGTAAACCTGCAATACAAAACCCGGCCACAACACTTGTAACAATCCTTCGCGCTCCCCCAGACTGGTCGCTTCGGTGCGGGTGCCGTCATCGGGCAATATGCCGGCCGGCTGCCACTTGAAGGGCTGCCAACGGTTGTTGATCGCGACCTTTTCCATCACAACCGAGATCGCAAATGAAGGGTGGATTGACGTTTTCGACATGGCTTGATGTTAAGCGAAATTTCACGCCAATCCCACTCGACATTGTTATCCGCCAATCTGCACAGATATACTTCACCCATGGTTTCCACCGTCATTCCTATTGTTGATCAACGCACACTGTCCATCCCAAGGCCGGTCTCACCAATCGATACCACCACCTTGGTGGACACCCGTGGCCGCAAAATTCGTGACCTGCGCATTTCAGTGACCGACCGCTGCAACTTTCGCTGTACGTACTGCATGCCCAAAGAGGTGTTTGATAATCATTACCAGTATTTGCCGCATGAGGAAGTCCTGACCTTTGAGGAAATCACCCGCATTGCAAAAATAGCGGTTGGGCTGGGCGTAAAAAAATTACGTCTGACTGGTGGTGAACCGTTGATGCGCAAGGGCATCGAGAATCTGATCGCCATGCTCGCCACACTGCGGACGGACGCGCCCGATCTGGACATCACGCTCACCACCAACGGCAGCGCACTCAAACAAAAAGCCGCGGCGCTCAAGGCGGCCGGCTTGAGCCGAGTAACGGTGTCACTTGATTCACTCGACGACAACACCTTTCGCGCCATGAACGATGTCGATTTTCCGGTGGCCAACGTGTTAGCGGCCATTGACGCGGCAAATGCAGCGGGATTCAACGGCGAAAGAAACGCCGTCAAAATCAATATGGTGGTCAAACGTGGTGTCAACGACCATCAAATTGTCGATATGGCCAGACACTTTCAGGGCACACCCAACATCGTGCGATTTATCGAATTTATGGACGTGGG
>JANPNU010000433.1:0-2556 GCA_031427615.1 Burkholderiales bacterium | reverse complement strand
CTTCACGTTCCTGCCGCAAAAAATGCAAATCAACCGTGTCAAAAATCAACCGCGCACGTGGCGCAGCGCGTTTAACGGTATCAACGTGTTTGATTGCAACCGTGGCCCGCGACAGAAAAATCACCTCGTATTCGGCCGCGTGACGCTCCAAAAATCGCGTGACGTTTGATTCAACCGGATGGTAAATTACCTCTACACCCAGCGCCTGAATTTGGCTGACATAGGGATCACGATATTCAAGGTTGTCCGCCAAAAATGTCACCTTTGCGCCCATCTTGGCCATCAGCCCAAGCATTTCAAACATGCGCAGACTGCCCGAATCCTGATCCGGCGTGAGCATACACGCGTCCACCACCAACACGCGGCGTTTGGCGTAACGATCCCGTTCCAGCTGCGGCATCAGGCCGTTGATGCGATGTTTGGTGAGCACACTGCGCCATCGCGCCAGAAAAGTTTGCTGATTAATCACCTGATACTTTTTGATGCCCTGGGTGACATCGGTGCCGGAGCTTTGTCCTTCAAAGTGCACCACCACCGCGCGCGGCTGATAAAACACTTTTTTACCCGCCTCGCGCACACGAAATGCCAGATCGGTATCTTCGTAATAAGCAGGTGCATATCGTTCATCAAAGCCGGCCAGTTGATTCCAGACTTCCCGCTTGAGCAACAAACACGCGCCGGAGGTGTAATCAACCTCGCGCAAATAGTTGTAGGCCGGTTTGCCGGCATCTTGGTTTCGTCCCCAGTTCCACGCCGAACCGTCGCGCCAAACAATGCCACCCGCTTCCTGCAATTGGCCGTTTGGATAAATGAGTTTTGCGCCAACCAACCCCACGTCGGCCCGCTCTGCCCAGACGTCCCGCATTGCCTTTAACCAACCGGCGGTGACAATGATGTCGTTATTCAGAATCAGCACAAATTCGCCGCGCGCCACTGCGGCGGCCTTGTTGCAGTTTTTCAAAAAGCCGAGATTGGTGTCGTTGCGCACCACGGTGATGCCGGTGACCGGCATCAATGCTTCACTGGCCGGCTCGGGCGAACAATCATCAATCACAATGATTTCGATGGATTCGTCGGCACAGGTGGCTTGAATGCTCTTTAAGCAGGTATAAGTCATGACGTGCTGACCATAAACCGGAATGATGATCGAGACCTGCGGCGTGGTGCTGGTGGTGATCGCCAGCGGCGCAATCATACTTTCCTGAATGTAGATCGCCTTGGGTTTCACCGGCTCATCGGCCTTGCGCAGCAGTTTTTCATGCACGCGTTTGCCCAGGGCAACCGCCCCCTGCTCCCGCAATATTTGTTTGGCCACCGCCATTTGATGTGGCAGGGCACGGCCGTTGGTGGCGGCAGCGCGACCGATGTGCAAGGTTTGTTTGATCGCCTGCATGAGCAGGCGGATCGGCGCGGAAAGTTTCCACGAGGTTGAATTGGAAATTTCCGTGAACGCGTCACGCGCGGCATCGCGTTCGTGCTCGAGTGTTTCACGGGCGCTTTCCAGCACATGGGTAAAGTCGGCCTGATTTTCAACAATCTGTACATCCAACCGGGTAATGTGGTCGGCCATTTGCATGTTTTGATCCGTCAATTCGCGTGTCATTGACATTTCATGATGCAGCGCGTCACGCGCATCACCAAGTTCGTTTTCCAGCAGCAAACGGCGCGCTTCCAATGCGACCAACTCTGAATCCGCTTCGGCACTGCGGCGTTTTAATTCAATCCGCGCCTCTTCCTGTCGACAATCAACGCCATACCGATACAGGTCGGCCATCGACAGGGCATCGGTCTCACCCAGATGTTTCACCGGGTAATAGGCGCTCGCGCGTGGTGGGATAAAGTTGAGATTGTTTGCCGACGGGGTTTGACCGGCAATCCTTTCGACGTAGCTTGCAAAACCGGCATCAAGCGGACGTTTTTTATCCTCGTCCGCTGCCACAGGCTTTGCCGCCGCGATGGCGATCAATGCCTCACACCATAACTGTGGTGACGTATCCCAAGCGAGCAGACGCGCGTGCGTAACCGACGTCAATCGTTCGGTAAAAGCACCCAGCCGGGAAGCCACAATCGGCAAATTACAATCGAGTGCTGCGCCCAGCGTATAGGAAAAACTTTCTGGAACCTGCGCCGGGAAAAACGCCACATCCGGTTTTTCAATGTTTATCCGTGCCAACAGCTCGTCATCGCGATAACTACCGGTGGCGTCCACGGGTAGTTCTGGAAAGGCCGGGATCGGCTCGGTGGTCGGGCCGATTATGCGAAAGTGCAGCGGCAGTTGATGTTCGTTGGCATAACGCGCACAGGCAATGACCACATCAAGCCCTTTACCGGGCGACATCCGCCCCAACACCGCCACCTTGATTGGCGCGGTCGAGCGGCTGGTTTGCAGTGATGGGTGCGGCCAAAATGTCAGCTTTAAGCTTGGATGAACAGCCAGAATCTGTTTGATCAAATATTGTGATGGCGCAAAAATCCGTGCCGCATTTTTCAGGAAGTGTCCTGCCGATTGTTGCCACGCGCGGGTCGCGCCAGCGTCATCGGTCTCCTCACCTGTCT
>JANPNU010000432.1:0-2284 GCA_031427615.1 Burkholderiales bacterium | reverse complement strand
GTGCATGCTTTCTGCTGCTGGCCGGCAACGGGCCGTTCTGGCGTGCGGCGCTGGCCGGGCGTGACTGGAGTCAGGCCTCGAAACAGCCATTGAAAAAAGGTGTTTGCATTAACGGCCAATTTGCTGGGCTGTTTAATCAATTCAGCTGAAAAGCGAGTGTTATTGTCCTTTTTAACTTTGCTGGCAATTTCAATCACTTTGGCTGTATTTTCACTCGATATCAACTCGCTAGAACTATCGTTTAAACTTGCACTATCGTTTAAGCTTGAACTATCAAGTTTTGCACCATTTAAAATCGCGTTCATATTGGGCTCCTAGTACTTCGTTTTACGTTTTAGACTTTATGCTTTTATTTTGAAGCTGGCCGCATAGGCTTTAGGATCTTTGCCATCCCACACCATACCATCCATTAATTTGCTGCTGCGCATGGGGCTGGCTGGCACAAAAATGCCCAGTGCGCTTGCTGCCTGCGTGTAAATATCAATACGATTTACTTTTTTAGCAATGGCTAAATAATCGGGGTCAGATTTCAGCATGCCCCAGCGCTTATGCCGGAACGCGCCATCTTGATCGCCGCGGCGAGAGCGTCAATCGCCTTCTCCTGCCCAAACACGACGTTTTTGAGGTCCCGATCCAGGGTCTGCAATTTTGAGCGGTCGTCGCTCGATACATTGTGGGGCGGAATGCGCGCGATCTTGGCAATGATTTCTTCGATGTCGGTCTTGCCGATGATTTTTTTCTGCTTCGACTTGGGCAGGATGCGCTGTGCCGCGCCCGCTTCGTCAATCACGTCAATCGCCTTGTCGGGCAACTGGCGGTCATTGATGTAGCGCGCGGAAAGTTCCGCTGCCGTCGTAATCGCCGCTGCCGAATACTTGATGCCGTGGTGATCTTCAAAGCGCGATTTCAGGCCACGCAAAATCTGCACGGTCTCGTCAATCGACGGCTCATTGACATCAATCTTCTGAAACCGCCGCGACAGCGCGTGGTCTTTTTCAAACACGCCGCGATACTCGGTGTAGGTGGTGGCGCCGATGCATTTCAACTGGCCGTTGGAGAGCGCCGGCTTCAACAGATTGGAGGCGTCGAGCGTACCGCCGGAGGCGGCACCAGCACCAATCAGGGTGTGGATCTCATCAATAAACAAAATCGCGTTCGGGTTATTGGTCAGTTTCTTGAGCACGCCCTTCAAGCGCTGCTCGAAGTCACCGCGGTATTTGGTACCCGCCAATAAAGAACCCATGTCGAGCGAGTAGACCACGCAGTCCTTGAGAATTTCCGGCACTTCACCTTCGACGATGCGCTTGGCCAGGCCTTCGGCAATCTCCGTTTTGCCGACCCCCGCTTCACCCACCAGCAGCGGATTGTTCTTGCGGCGGCGGCACAGGGTCTGCACCACGCGCTCCAGCTCGGTGTCGCGCCCGATCAGCGGATCAATGCGCCCTTCCGCAGCCGCCTTGTTGAGGTTCTGGGTGTAGTTCTCCAGTGGACTGGCCTTGCCATCACCCTCGGCTTCGGCTTCTTCCTTTTCGTTTCCGGCAGCCGCCTTTTCTTTCGGCTCGGCGGTCTGCTTGGTGATGCCGTGTGAAATGAAATTGACCACATCCAGGCGGGTGATGCCCTGCTGATGCAGGTAGTAGACCGCGTGCGAATCCTTTTCGCCAAAGATCGCCACCAGCACATTGGCGCCAGTGACTTCCTTTTTGCCGTTCGAGGACGACTGCACGTGCATGATGGCGCGCTGAATCACGCGCTGAAAGCCGAGGGTCGGCTGGGTGTCGACGTCATCGGTGCCGGCCACGGTAGGCGTGTGCTCGGTGATGAACTGCGCAAGGTTCTTGCGCAGATCGTCAATATTGGCGCCGACCGCGCGCATCACTTCGGCGGCAGTCGGGTTATCCAGAAGCGCCAGCAGCAAGTGCTCCACCGTAATGAATTCATGACGTTTTTGCCGCGCGTCAACAAACGCCATGTGCAAACTGACTTCGAGTTCTTGCGCAATCATGTTTTACCCCGTGTTTCCAAAACCTTGAATATCGTCAGACTCTACACCAGCCGCGCGGCCAATGAAAGCCGCCCGGATCAGGTATCCTTGCCATCCTCATTCACTTTCTTCCATCGTACATTGCAGCGGGTGCTGATGCGCACGCGCATGTTCGGTGACGAGGTCCACCTTGGTGGTGGCCACACATGCCCAGCAGGAAACTCGCACGATAGAAGAATCGGCCGTTAATATTGTTGCTGCAGCATCGGTCACAGGCATTTTGGGCGGGGTAGTTCATGC
>JANPNU010000431.1:0-5741 GCA_031427615.1 Burkholderiales bacterium | reverse complement strand
CACCGGCGCTGCAGTCGCCACCGGCGGCAACGGCGCCTGGACCGCCACAGCCGCCGGCTCCGCAGGCCGGGCCGGCACCGGCTCCGGCACTGGCAGCAACACGACGCGCAGCGCGGGCGCCTCGACCCGTCGCTCGCGCCAGGGCAAACCGAAGCCCGGCAGCCCGAGCGCGTCGCCGCCGAAGCTCAGGCCCAACAGCAGCGCGTGCATCAGCAAGGAGACGCCGAGGGCGATGCTCAGCCGCCTGGGGACAGCGCGCTCTGGACTGCCTTCGTGCGGCGCACTGCGGAATGCGCCCTGGGGGCGGCCCGGCGCCGCCATGGTGATGACGGAGGCTGCGGCGGTGACGCCGGTGGGCCGCATTTCGCCGGAAGACGCCGGCATATGGAATGATGCCCAACGCGACGCCTGGCAACCGATCGCCGCCTTTATTCGCGCCAATGGTGCCGTGCCAGCCATGCAACTCGCCCACGCCGGACGCAAGGCATCCACCTACGCGCCCTGGCGCGGGGTGCCGGGTAGTCATGGCAGGGTGGATGAAGGTCATGGCGGCTGGCCAGTGATGGGTGCGGGTAGCGAACCATTTTCGGCCACCTATGCCATCCCCCATGAAATGAGTGTTGACGAAATTCGCGCCACCATCGACGATTTTGCGACCGGTGCCAAACGCGCGCTTGAAGCAGGTTTTGAAGTTATAGAAGTCCATGCGGCGCACGGGTATTTGGCGCACCAATTTTTGTCGCCACTGGTTAATCATCGCACCGATCAATATGGTGGGTCGTTGGCAAACCGCATGCGTTTTGCCATGGAAATTTCTGCAGCGGTACGCGCGGTGTGGCCCCAAGAAATGCCGGTGATGGTGCGGCTGTCGGCGACCGACTGGGCAGAAGGCGGCTGGGATTTGCCACAATCAATTGAATTATCGAAAGCGTTAAAAAGTATCGGCGTGGACATGATTGACGTTTCGTCGGGTGGGGCTGTCGCCAACGCAAAAATGGACATTCGTCCCGGTTATCAGGTGCCGTTTGCCCGTGCGATTCGGCAACAGGCCGCGATCGCCACCGGCGCGGTGGGCCTCATTACCGAGGCGGTGCAGGCCGAACAAATTGTCGCCGACGGGGATGCGGATGCGGTTTTTTTGGCGCGCGCTTTGTTGCGCGACCCCTACTGGCCGTACCACGCTGCCGCCGCGCTCGGGGTGGCCGTAGAATGGCCGGATCAATACCAACGCGCAGCCGTGAACGCGTTTGGCAAATAGCCGCTCACAATGAGCGCTGGCAACATCGAATCAAATTGAACGACAGAGGATTCACAAATGATTGACCTTTATTATTGGCCGACCCCCAACGGCCACAAAATCACTCTATTTTTGGAAGAAGCCAAATTGGCGTATCGAATCATCGGCGTCAATATCGGCACGGGTGAACAATTCAAGCCGGATTTTCTGAAGATATCACCAAACAATCGCATACCGGCGATTGTTGATCATGCGCCGACATCGGGTCGTGCGCCCATCAGTGTGTTTGAGTCGGGTGCCATTCTTTTGTATCTGGCGGGCAAAACCGGAAAATTTATTCCGAAGGATTTGCGTGGGCAGGTCGATACCTTGCAATGGTTGATGTGGCAAATGGGCGGGCTCGGACCGATGCTGGGACAAAACCATCATTTTTCGCATTACGCCCCGGAAAAAATTCCCTACGCAATCGATCGTTACACCAAAGAAACATCAAGGCTGTACGGCGTGTTGAATAAACAACTCGCGGATCGTAAATTTATTACCGGCAAACAATATACGATCGCCGACATGGCTTGTTATCCGTGGATCTTGCCGGAGCGGCAAGGGCAGGACATGAAGCACTTTCCGCATCTTGCCCGCTGGTATACGGCCATCCGCACCCGTCCGGGGACCACCCGTGCTTACGCCAAAAAAAATGCGGTCAACGCAACACCGGTGGCGGCTATGACGGATCAACAGCGCAAGGTTTTATTTGGTCAGGATCGCTCAACCATTAAAAAATAAAAGCAAAATTAAAAAGCCGCGTGACAGCGGCTTTTTTTGGCGGTGGGCTGGCCGACTTGAATCTCTTCGGGTGAATTCCCCGCCGCTTGCGGCGTCATGATCAAGGGTGAGCAGGCTTCATCTGCCCACCGTTTCAGTGCTTACAAGCAATTCCCGCGTGGGCAGTTAAAGCCTGCCCACCCTTGTACAAGACGATCATCTTGTCGATCAATACCTCGCGGCTTGCCGCGAGGTTGTTTATTAGATGCCGTTACTGATTTTTTTTCATTTCAGCAATAAACGAATTAAATTCCTCCACCGCGGCGTTGCCGGCTTCAACGTTTGTCCGGGCGATTTTGTTTCGCTCCTCGCGGAATTGCATTAAACAATTCTTGTAGGCGTCAACTTCCTTGTTAAAACTCTTTTGTCGATTCACGGATGCCAGGCGACCAGGTGCTTCGGGACTCACACATTGATGTTTGGGCATCAATGCCATCGAAGTCGTGGTGACCGGCGCTGTGGCACTTGCAACCGTCGGTTTGGCATCTTGCGCGAAGGCGGAAACACAAACGAGGGTGGAAAGTAACAGGATCAGGATCGTTTTCATAAAAATATTCGCAGTCAAGTTTGCAGTTAAGTTCGCAGTAATACAACGCAGTTAAAAATCAGCCGGTCGCTTTTTGGACAACAAACGGCGCGTTGGTTTGGGTGAGCCAGGATTGAACAGATTTTATTATTCCTTCGGCATTTAATCCGCAATCGGCCAACAGGGTTGCGTGGTCGCCGTGCTCAACAAAATAATCCGGTAGTCCCAGATGCAGCACGGGCATGGTCAAATTTTGTGTCGAAAGTGATTCGGCAACGGCACTGCCCGCGCCACCCATCACCACATTTTCTTCAATCGTGACTATCACATCGTGCGTGGTGGCCAGCTTAAAAATGAGCGCGTTGTCCAATGGTTTGACAAAACGCATATTGGCAACGGTGGCGTTAAGCATGTCGGCGGCGTCAACGGCCGGCTTGACCATGGAGCCAAACGCCAGTATCGCCACACGCGGCTGTCCAAGCGCAATGCCTGGCACATGCGCTTTGGTATCACGTGCCATTTCCCGCACGACCACACCTTTGCCAACCGGCAGGGTTCCGAGTGTTTTTTCAACTGCAACACCCGGCCCGGCGCCACGCGGGTAACGGATGGCCGATGGACGATCAATGGTCATACCGGTGGTCAGCATTTGTCGGCACTCATTCTCGTCTGCCGGAGCCATCACCACCATATTGGGAATGCAGCGCAAAAACGAAAGATCAAATGCGCCGTGGTGGGTCGGGCCGTCGGCACCGACCAGACCGCCGCGATCAAGCGCAAATACAACCGGCAAATTTTGAATCGCCACGTCATGGATCAATTGATCGTAACCACGCTGCAAAAATGTCGAATAGATTGCCAACACCGGCCGCATGCCGTCGGCGGCCAACCCGGCGGCAAACGTTACCGCGTGTTGTTCGGCAATCGCCGTATCAAAATATCGCTCTGGAAATTCTTGTGAAAATCGCACCAGACCGGAGCCTTCACGCATCGCCGGCGTAATGCCGATCAGACGTTTATCGGCGCGCGCCATGTCACAAATCCAGTCGCCAAAGATCTGTGTGTAGGTTGGCTTTGGTTTTGACTCGGGTGCGGGGGTGGCCTTGACGATGCCGATTTTCGGATCGAACTTTGGCGGTCCGTGGTAATTGATCGGATCATCCTCGGCGAGCTTGTAGCCCTGGCCTTTTTTGGTGACAACGTGCAAAAACTGCGGGCCGTCGAGTTGTTTGATGTTGTTGAGTGTGTCGACCAACACATCAACGTTATGACCATCAATCGGACCGGTGTAATTAAAGCCGAATTCCTCAAACATGGTCGACGGGATGATCATGCCCTTGGCGTGTTCTTCGAGTTTTTTGGCGATCTCTTTGAAGGTCGGTGTGTATTGCAGTGCTTTTTCAGCGGTCTTTTTGGTGGCCGCATAAAACCGGCCGGACATGAGTTTGGCAAAATAATTATTCAGCGCACCGATTGATTCTGAAATCGACATATCGTTGTCGTTCAGAACCACAATAATATTTTCACGACCAACATTGTTCATCGCCTCAAAAGCCATGCCGGCGGTAATGGCGCCGTCACCAATAATCGCAACGGCGTTTCGTTTGATGCCAGCCTCACCTTGCAAACGCGCGGCCACCGCCATGCCGAGTGCGGCGGATATGGAAGTGGATGAATGCGCCGTGCCGAAAGTGTCATAAACCGACTCTTCCCGGCGTGGAAAACCGGCAATGCCACCCTTTTGCCGTAGCTTCGGCATTTCAGCCTTGCGGCCGGTCAATATTTTATGCCCATAGGTTTGATGACCAACGTCCCATACCAGCCGGTCATCGGGTGTGTTGAATACATAGTGCAGAGCAATCGTTAGCTCAACGGTTCCCAGATTGGACGAAAAATGGCCGCCGGTGGTGGCGACCGATTCAACAATGAATTCGCGCAGCTCGGCGGCCAGCGCAGGCAATACCCGGCGGTCCAGCTTGCGTAAGTCAGCCGGATTATTGACTGTATCGAGCAGCGGGTATTTTGATTTTGTTGTCATAAGTTGAGTGCGGTTTGCAAGCTAGCTTGTATATTCCACGGGGACGCACATGAGTGTCAAGGCTGGGCGAGTGACTTTTGATTCGACTGCGAAGCGGTGGTTGCCAAATGAGTCGAGATATTCGCGCCAAAGAGAATCAAAAAGCGCCGTCGAGGCGACGGCAATCGCGGGTGCAAACTGGAAAGCTGGAAATAGAATCATAAAGGGTGGATAAGGGAGTTTGGTCGAACCAATCGCGCTACGACCCGTGGAATAGGCAAGCTAGCAGTTTGTTGAAATTCTAATACCTACTGAGAAAAGAGTGAATTTCCGGGGTCACGTTATCCCTCCTGGGGATCTGAAAATCGATTGCAGAGCTTTCTGAGAAGTCGGAAATTTTATGCATTTGCAAACACCGAGAATTTCAACAAACTGCTAGTGATCGCGACGCACAATAAATTCGGCCAATTCCCGCAAGCGCGCGGCGCGGCTGCCAAACCTGGTCAGACTATCGAGTCCATTTTGCAACAATTCGTCCGCCAGGGTTTTTGCCTGCGCAAGCCCCATCAAGCTGACATAGGTTGGTTTATTGGCATGCACATCCTTACCGACCGTTTTGCCCAATTTCTCCGTATTAGACTCGCAATCCAATATATCGTCCACCACCTGAAAAGCCAGACCAATACATTTGGCATAGTGATCCAAATTTTGCCGTTCAATGGTGGTCAAGCTATTGCCACAAAGTGCACCCATGATGATTGAGGCCCGAATTAATGCGCCGGTTTTAAGCATATGCATGAATTCAAGCTCGGGCAGCGAAATGTCCTTGCCAACACTGGCCAAATCAATCGCCTGGCCGCCGGCCATTCCGCGTGAGCCACACGCTTCGGCAAAAAGACGGATCAATTCAACCTGAACGGTGGCATCGTTATTAAGTTTGTAGGCGCTTACAATCTCAAAAGCCGTTGCCTGTAGCGCATCGCCAGCAAGCAATGCGGTTGCCTCATCAAACTCAACGTGGCAGGTTGGACGGCCGCGGCGCAATACGTCATTGTCCATACAAGGCATGTCATCATGAATCAATGAATAGGCGTGGATCATTTCGACCGCAGCGGCAACGATTTTGACCCGCTCGGGAT
>JANPNU010000430.1:0-6032 GCA_031427615.1 Burkholderiales bacterium | reverse complement strand
CTGATTTGATACTGACCTTGATGATGTCGCCAATGCCCGCATAACGGCGCTTGGAGCCGCCGAGGACTTTGATACACATAACCGAGCGCGCGCCGGTGTTATCGGCGACGTCGAGAATCGACTGCATCTGAATCATATTTTTATCTCCAACTTACCCGCCAAACAAGGCAGCCAGTTTTGGATCCGTCTTATATCGTCGCAACCAACTCGGAGACCCGAATCAAATGCGCCGACAGGTTAGAAAACTTCTTTTGCCCGATTGCTTAAAGCACCTTTCGGTGCGGCTTGTGCAGACTTTCAGGCGGCAAGACCCAAATTGCGATCCTGTTTTTGCAGACTCTCGGCCGACATAGCCACGGCCGGAGCAGCGAAGTCGGCAAGTATATCTCGAGCCGCAGATTGAAGTCAAATGATTATGCGAATTTCCCCTATAACTTTATGGTCTGCGGACTTTTCCGATTTGGTAGTCGTGCCAACGTACCAAAATGCGGCCCTTCAATTCCTTGACTTCCGGGGGTCAACCATTATCAATAAAATCACCTAACTTATTGAAATAGAATGAAAAACAGTACACAGAATGGTCGGCATCGATTTAAAACACCAAGGAAACGACGTTAAACCAACGGGTGATTTAAACAGCAGTCATCCCGCCATCAACTGACAGAATCTGCCCAGTCACATAACTTGCCGCATCACCGGCCAGAAAAATCGCCGGCCCCATCAAGTCATCATCTCCACCCAACCTGCCCATAGGTGTCATAGCAATAATTTGTTTGTCCACCACCTTTAACAAGCCCTCGCTCATTTTTGACGGAAAAAAACCCGGGGCGATGGCATTTACGCGAATATTGTGACTTGCCCATTCTGCGGCCAACGCACGCGTAAAATTGACCAATCCGCCCTTGCTGGTATTGTAAGCAATGGTTTGCATCGGCCCTTGTTGCCCACGCAAGCCGGCCACCGATGCAATGTTAATGATGCTGCCGCTTCGATTGGGGATCATACTTTTTGCGCCAACTTGCTGGGTCACCAACCAGCTGCCGGTAAGATTCGTCGCAATAATTTTGTTCCACGCCTCCAGGGGGTATTCTGCCGCCGGCGCGCCCCAGGAAGCGCCGGCGTTATTCACCAAAATGTCGATTTTCCCAAAATGGGCCATTACCGCATCAACCATTGGTGCAATTGATTCCGGCTTCGACAGGTCACTTGGCACCACAAAAGTATCAAAACCCATCGCCATCAATTCACTCTTGACCGCGCTCAGTTCACTTTGCTTGCGGGCGGTTAACGCCAGTTTTGCGCCGTGCATTCCAAAGCCTTTGGCAATTTGCAGCCCCAGGCCACGTGATCCACCGGTGATGAGTGCCACTCGTCCGGATAGGTCAAACAGGTTTTTTGAGTCCATGGATTCGCCCAATTAAAGAATGTAGCAAAGGAGGGAATTTTGGCATGGCTGCAGGCCATAAATTCCGCCGAGTGACCAATTTCACGCATTCTTTCAAATGACTTCTTATCAAAATGGATTCGTTGCCCTAAATTCGGCGGCATTCCTCCTTGATCAACGCGATAATCAAGAGATGTCACTCGCCAATCTTTTCCGACTCATTTCCCTTGCCGCCATTTGGGGTGCCTCCTTCGCGTTCATGCGGGTGGTCGCACCTGTTTTTGGTGGAATCGGCACAATGTGGCTGCGCATTGGCATTGCCGGATTTGCGCTTTTTGTTTATGCGCTAATCACGCGCGAACAACTGGCATTGGCCCACCATTGGAAACACTATCTTTTTATCGGCCTACTGAGCTCGGCGCTGCCATTTGCCTTGTTTGCTTATGCAATGAAAACGCTACCTGCGGGTTACGGCGCGATTCTAAATGCCACGGCACCTTTTTTTGGTGCACTGTTTGCCGCGTGGATGATAGGCGAACGCCTGACTGCAATGCGCATTGTTGGATTGGTGATTGGTTTTTTTGGCGTCGCCCTGATTGTCAATCTTGGCAGCGTCGATCTGTCGCCCGAAGTCGCCATTGCCGTTGGTGCCTGTATTGTCGCAACCGCATGTTACGGATTTATCAGTGTATTCATCAAAAAATACGTCAAAAATGCGCCCAATATGGGACTTGCGGCTGGGACGTTAATGCTTGCCAGCGTCGCCACCGCCCCGATCGCGATTCCTTTGACCAATTGGGCGTGGCCATCGTTAACGGTCGCACTGTGTCTACTGGCGCTGGCGTTGTTGTGTAGCAGCGTTGCCTATGTTCTGTACTACCGGCTCATTGTCGACGTTGGGCCAACCAAGGCCATATCCGTCACTTTTCTAGTTCCATTTTTTGGCGTAATTTGGGGCGGCATTTTTTTTGGTGAACGCCTCACACTGGGCGCGATAGTCGGCGGACTATTGGTGTTATATGGAATGACACTGGTGTTGGGTTTGCACCCATCGTGGGCGCCAAAACTTAAAGAAAGTCCGCGGTAGCGGTAGAATTGCGAACGTATCGTGCCGCGCTATCCGTGCGCCGCAATTTCCCCCCAACGCCAAATGCGTTTTACTTCGCGAGTCCCCATGTCCCCTGTGCCAAAAACCACCTACGGCAATGTCCTTGACTTGATTGGCAATACGCCAATGGTCAAACTTTCCAACCTGGATACGGGCTGTTGTGAGTTGTATGCCAAGCTCGAATGTAATAACCCAGCTGGATCCATCAAGGATCGTATTGGCCTGCGCATGATTGAGGCCGCAGAACGCGACGGCAAGATTAAACCGGGTGGAACGATTGTTGAGGCAACCGCCGGCAATACCGGACTCGGCCTGGCGCTGGCAGCAATACACAAGGGTTACAAATTGTTGTTGGTGATTCCAGACAAAATGAGTCAGGAAAAAATATTTCACCTGCGGGCCATGGGCGTTGAAATTATCATGACACGCTCGGATGTTTCAAAAGGACACCCTGAGTATTATCAAGATATGGCAAAACGCATTGCCGCAGAAATGAATGCGACCGGCAAAAGTGCGCATTGTATTGACCAATTTTCCAATCCAGCCAATCCCCAAACGCACGAAGACTGGACGGCACCAGAAATCTGGCAGCAAATGGAAAAAAAACTCGACGCGGTTGTGGCCGGCGTTGGTTCAGGCGGCACCATCACTGGCATGGGCCGGTACTTTGCAAAACACGCGCCCCATGTCGAAATGATTTTGGCTGATCCAAAGGGTTCGATTCTGGCTGATCTGGTTAACACTGGCACACATGGCGCGCCAGGGTCTTGGTTGGTCGAGGGTATAGGTGGCGATTACGTTCCGGTCAATCTCGACATCAAAATGGCGACCAAGGGTTATTACGTCAGCGATGCCGAAGCCATGCTTGCCGCGCGCGATCTGTTGCTCAAGGAAGGCATCATGGGGGGCTCATCAACCGGCACGCTGTTGGCGACTGCATTGCGCTATTGCCGCGAACAATCAACACCCAAGCGGGTGGTGACCATTGTTTGTGACGTGGGCGGCAAATATCTCTCCAAAATGTACAACGATTATTGGATGATGGACTACGGCATTATCAAGCGCGAAACCTACGGAAACTTAACCGATTTAATCACCCGCCGCCACGATGATCGTGCAACGATTACCGTCAAGCCAGACGACACATTACAAACGGCGCTCGCCCGCATGAAGTTATACGATGTTCAGCAAATGCCCGTTCTTGATGGCGAAAAAGTTGTTGGCATCATTGATGAGTCTGATATTTTGATGGCGGTTTTTGGTGACGAAGAACGATTTAAATCTCCTGTGGCCGAGGCAATGAGTGACAAGATCGTAACCCTGCAAAAAACCGACTTTATTTCACGCCTGATGCCAATTTTTGACGATGGACACGTGGCGATCGTGATGGATGGCGAAAAGTTTCAGGGACTGATCACCCGTTACGATTTATTAAGCTACTTGCGCAGAAGGGTGCAATAACCATGGCAACCAAACATCAATTCGGTACCCGCGCGGTGCATGCCGGACAAGAACCGGACCCAACTACCGGCGCGGTGATGGTGCCGATCTACGCCACATCCACCTACGCGCAACAAAGCCCCGGCGTTCACAAGGGTTATGAATATGCCCGCACCCATAATCCAACACGCATGGCCTTTGAGCGCTGCGTTGCCGACTTGGAAAATGGCGCGCAGGGTTTCGCATTTGCGTCGGGATTGGCGGCTTCAGCAACGATTCTAGACACGCTTGACAGCGGCGCACATGTGATTGCACTTGATGACCTTTACGGTGGAACCTATCGACTGTTTGAGAATGTGCGCAAACGTTCAGCCGGGTTGTCCTTTACTTTTACCGATATGAGCGACGCGGCAAAAATTGAAGCGGCCATCCAGCCCAATACCAAAATGATCTGGGTCGAGACGCCGTCTAATCCGCTGCTGAAGTTGGTTGATTTGGCGATGGTTGCCGCGGTCGCAAAAAAACACAATCTGATCGCGGTCGCCGATAACACCTTCGCCACTCCATGTGTGCAACGGCCGCTCGATCATGGATTCGATTTGGTGGTGCACTCTGTCACCAAATATTTAAATGGGCACTCGGATATGGTCGGAGGCATGGTCGTCGCCCGGGAACAGGGTGCGCTTGCGGAAAAATTGATGTATTTGCACAATGCAGTCGGCAGCATTCTCGGGCCATTCGACAGTTTTCTGGCCATGCGCGGCCTCAAGACCCTACATCTGCGAATGGAGCGGCACTGCCAAAGCGCGCTGGATATCGCGCAATGGCTGGCGTCGCACCCAAAGGTTGAACGGGTAATCTATCCAGGCCTTGCTTCACATCCACAACACGCACTTGCCAAGAAACAAATGGCCGGATTCGGCGGCATGGTCACGGTAATTCTTAAAGGTGGTCTGGAGGAGTCAAGACAATTTCTGGAGCAGCTCAAAATATTTGTATGCGCAGAAAGTCTTGGCGGAGTGGAGAGTTTGGCAGAACATCCGGCAATCATGACCCACGCCTCCATTCCAGCCGATATCCGTCGCCAACTGGGCATCAACGATTCACTAGTCAGACTTTCCGTTGGCGTTGAAGACGTTGCGGATCTAAAGGCGGATATTGCGCAGGCGCTGGTTTGAGTTTTAGAAGTTCCCAAATGACAAACACCAATAAAAGCGCCGTATTTAGAGAAAATGCCTGAAAATCCGCGCCAAACGGCGTTTTTTTTGGATTTCAAAGCGCTGCAACTAAAATGGCGTCTAAGCGTGCCCCTGTTTTTCTTGCGTTGATTTTGCTTAACGCAAATGACGCAGATGGCGAATCTGACCGATATCCATTTCCACGCAAGGGAACTGAACCGCTGTGGCGATGCACCGGAACTGTTTGGCTGACTGAAACTTGGCGTGAAACAGACCGTAGCGGATGCCCGGTCGATCAACCATGGCCACCCTGCGGTGCACGAGCGTCACGTGGCGCTTTTGTCATGCTGATAAATGCCCCAGGACGTTATTGGGGTCCGCAACACGCAAGCCCTTGATTTTATTGGTGCCCGAAAGAGGAGTCGAACCTCCGACCTTCGCATTACGAATGCGCTGCTCTACCAACTGAGCTATCCGGGCAGGAATCTAAAGCGGGGACAATTTTAGCATTCAATAGAGCAATCTTCGCTTACCCCGCAAGCCTGCATATTTCACGGCGACGCACATGCGTGCCCTGGATGGACGCGTGATTTTTCGTCCGACTGCGAAGCCCATTTCCAGATAAGCACGCCAAACACGGCGGCACAGCGCCGTCCAGCCGACGGCAATCGTGTGCGCTGCGGCGAAACCAAACTGGCAGACCGTCTGCGTCGTTTTCATGGTCATTGACGCCTCAGAATCAAAAACAAATGTGCCGCGACCCGTGAAATATGCAGGATGGTCAGGCAGCGTGTCATCCCCAATCGCTCTTTTATGGCGCGGGCGAGCCATCGTATCGAATTTCAAATCGCATCACACTTGGCGCTTTCCGGTCATGGCGTTCACCAGGCACGAATCTTGTGCGCTTCAGATTGGAAATAAT